>DASYTP010000298.1:0-14385 GCA_036002145.1 Bacteroidota bacterium
ATTGCCTTCACGTGCCGTTCGACAAGGTCGATCAAGCGCGCGTAATCATTTCCCTTGTCACGCCCGCCGAGGATCAGGACGATAGGCTCCTTAAACGCCTGAAGTGCGTACCATACAGAGTCGACATTTGTTGCCTTGGAGTCGTTTACGTATTTCACGCCATCCCGCTCCCTCACAAATTCAAGCCGGTGCTCGACCCCTTTAAAGTTTCTCAGGGTCGCCCGCGTCGAAGCGGAACTTACCTTCATGAGTTGCACCGCCAGCGTCCCTGCCATCGAATTGTAGAGATTGTGAATACCCCTGATGCTGATGTCTTCCGTATCGATGACCTCTGTGCGAGTTCCGTCGATGATGGTGACGAGCTTTCCGCGCTCGAGGAATGCTCCCTCATCAAAATTGCGATCGATTCCGAACGGTAGTGTCCGCACCTCTTTATTTACCGATTGCTGCACGCTTTCACGCGTCGCCGGGTCATCATATCCGTAGATGAGAAAATCGGATGCAGTCTGGTTCTCGAATACCCTGTTTTTCGAGGCGATATATTTCGTGAACGACTGCTCATACCGATCGAGGTGATCCGGCGTGATGTTGAGAATGATTGCAACCTTCGGGTGAAACGACTCAATGTCGTCGAGCTGAAAACTGCTTACTTCGAGCACCGCGATTGAGGATTCATCCAGCTCCGGGATGACCGACGAGAACGCGGTGCCGATATTGCCTGCGACGCTATGTTTTTTTTTCGCATCGCCCAGCAACCTGCCGATGAGTGTCGTTGTCGTTGTCTTTCCATTCGTCCCCGTGACAGCAATAATCGGAGCGGGACAAAACCAGCTGGCGACTTCCAGCTCGCTCACAATACGCATTCCCCGCCGTTTTGCTTCCCGGACTACCGGGGCACTCGTCGGAACTCCGGGGCTCAGGACGATGAGGTCGGCGGCGAAGACGCGGCTTGAGTGTCCTCCGGTCTCAACCTCGATCCCGAGGGATTGGAGATTGTCCAAAGGACTCCTTACGGAGGGGATTTGAGATTGGAGATTCGCCGCTGCCGAGCTGTCGCTGACGAAGACGTGGGCGCCGTTCGTCGAGAGGAGTTGCGCAACGGCCAGACCGCTTCTCGCGGCACCGATGACTGTTACGCTCTTTCCTCTCACGGATCTGTCGACCGCCTGCATGCTCACCATTGTCTCGTCAAGGATTTCCATCTGGACATTATCTCACTTTAAACGTTGCAAGGCTCAGAATCATCAAGAGGATCGCGATAATGTAAAACCTGGTCACGATCTTTGGCTCCGGCCAGCCGAGCATCTCGAAATGATGATGCAGCGGCGCCATCCTGAACACACGCCTGCCTTCGCCGTATTTTCTCCGGGTATATTTGAAATAGAACCTCTGGATGATCACGGAAAGCGTCTCCATTAAGAAGACACCCCCTAATGTCGGCAGCAGCAGTTCTTTCTTAATCAGGACACAGAGCGCCCCGATTGCACCGCCCAGGGCCAACGAACCGGTGTCACCCATGAACACTTGCGCAGGATAAGCATTGAACCAGAGGAACCCCAGCGACGCTCCGACCAGCGCCGCACAGTAGATGCTCAACTCCCCGTTCCCGCGAAGAAACGGAATCGTGAGGTATTGACTCACATCCGCACGTCCCGAAACATAGCAAATGATCCCCAGCGTCAGCCCGACGATCCCGACGGTCCCTGCCGCCAATCCATCAAGCCCGTCGGTGAGGTTCACTGCATTGCTGGTTGCAGCGATGACAAAAATGACCATCGGGATATAGAATATTCCCAGGTCGAATTCCGTATGCTTAAAAAAGGGAACCGTCGTGCTCGATCGGTATGGCACCAGCGTTGAATCAATCCGTTCGGGATAGAAGTAAATCACCGCTCCGACGATTAACCCGACCAGGATTTGTCCCGTCAATTTATATTCCTCGATCAATCCCTTTCGTTTCTTTTTGACGACTTTCAGATAATCATCCAAAAAGCCCACGCAGCCGAGCAGGAACGTGACAACAAGAATGAGCAGTACGTAGCCGTTCCTGAGGTCCGCCCATAACAGGGCTGGAATGATAATTGCCGATAAGACAATCAGCCCGCCCATCGTCGGAGTCCCCGCCTTGCTCAAATGCGTTTTCGGGGCTTCGAGCTTCGCTGCTTCGCCGATTTGATGTTTCTTCAGCATGGCAATAATTTTCGGCCCCAGCCAAAACGCTATGATGAGTGCCGTGACCGCCGCTGCTCCCGCACGGAAGGTAATGAATCGGAATACCCCTGCCCCGGGAATATGAATCTGCTTCCGCAAATATTCGAATACGTAGTACAGCATCATTTCACCCGGTGAAAGATGCGTCGCTCGGAGTGCAGTTCTTTCCCATCGGGAGACTTCTGCGTGACGGACATTTGGAGCGTATTGCGATCGGTAAGCTCCCACACATCGTTCTGTGTATACTTTTCCGCGGGGGTGCGTCGTGCCTGCTCCACCCGGCTATGAACGATTAACTTCTTCCCGGTTTTCGGCCAGGTCAATTTACTCCACCGTTTCGACAGGCGCAGTGTGTCTTCACGAAACACTTCCGATCCGTTGAGCAGGTACGCGGTTACCGGAAATTTGACATCCTGGCCGTTTCCAACCAGACGCGCCATGATCACCATGGAATCTTTTGTCTGCCTCACGTCCGTCGTATACGATTCCACACTCTTGAACGACTCAGGCAAGTTGGTGCTTTTGTTCATGTCCAGTTGCCACACTCCTGAAAAATTCGGACGCTGTGCCGATTGAAAACCGGCAAGCATGAGGCCGAGAATTGTCAACAGCAAGGCGCGTTTCATTCGACATTTTCTCCGAGCTTCTTCTGCAACAATATTACCAGTTCCTCCATCTTCATACCTCGTGATCCCTTCACGAGAACGATATCTCCCGGGCGAACCAGCCGAACGAGATGCTCTGAAAGCCTGGCCTTCGTTTCGAAATGAATGCCCGAGGCGGCCTCTGCTTTTTCGTGGATGTGCCTGGCCATTGGACCGAACGAAAGGAGGTGCTGAAACCCCATTCGCTTTATCGTTGTCCCTATGCGCTGGTGCTCTCGTACGGACGATTCACCTAATTCAAGCATATCTGCCAGGACGACAACCTTTTTTCCCCGACATTCCATCGAGTCCAACGTCTCGAGCGCAGAGACGACGGAATCGGGATTTGCGTTGTAAGTGTCGTTCAGGATCGTGACGTCACGGACCGTTACGACCTCCATTCTCTTGTTGGCAGCCGTAACCTGTTCGAGAGCCCTTTGAATATTCTCCGGGCTGATGCCGTGCGAGAGCCCCACTGCGGCCGCCGCGAGAGCGTTAACCATCATGTGTTTTCCAGGAATCGCAAGCCGGATTCCGAACGGTGCAGCGCCATCAGCGGCAACAGAGAACGTTACACAACCTTCGTTGTTCATCGACAGAAATGTTCCTCTGACATCGACGTTTACCCCGCTATATCCGTAGGTCACTTGTTTCTTCACCACTTCTGCCTGAGCCACCACGCGAGGGTCGTCCATGTTCACGTAGGCGATGCCTGTGCTACCGAGTGCTGCAAACAATTCCCCTTCCCCGCGTGCGACGCCATCCAGGTCTTTGAAGAATTCCATGTGTTCGTGACCGACGTTTGTGATGATCCCGTGCGTCGGTTCGAGCACGCCGCACAGATAGCTGAGCTCACCGGGATGATTCGTACCAATTTCCACCACGCCGACGTCGTGGGTTCCGTCCAGGCGAAACAACGTCATCGGCACACCAATATGGTTGTTCAAATTCCCTTTCGTGCGCAACACCGAGAGTTGCGTTCCGAGTACGGCTGCGATCATTTCCTTCGTCGTTGTCTTCCCGTTGCTCCCCGCAACTGCAAGGATCGGGACATTGAATTTTTTCCGATAACTGTTCGCCAATCTCCCGAGCGCCCTTGTCGTATCTTCAACCACGACGGTCGATCGCCGGAATGGTTCTTCGATCGGCGCGCGCCGGTCGACGACTGCAAGGATCGCGCCACGGGCCAATGCCTGGCGAATGTACTCATGCCCATCGAAAGATTCTCCACGGAGGGCAAAGAATACCTGACCGGGGAGTATCGTGCGGGAATCCGTTGATACCCCCTTAAGGGCTTTTCCCGCAACCGCATCGATACCGGCTGAATCAAAATCACCGAGCTGCAGCACGTCATCGATGGTGACATTCATGCACGCGAGCGAAGGAATGCCTCGACGACTTCACGGTCGCTGAAGTGGATCTTTTCGTCGCCGATGACCTGGTAATCTTCGTGACCCTTCCCGGCGATCAGGACGACGCCATTGTTTGTCGTCAGCTCGAGTGCTTTCAATATCGCCTTCTTACGGTCTGGTATCCGCAAGACCTCTGAACCGGCCTTCACGCCCGTCATGATCTCATCGATAATTGCCTCCGGATTCTCATGGCGAGGATTATCGGATGTAACGATCGTGAGGTCGCTGTACCCCGTTGCGATCGCAGCCATCTTGGGCCTCTTCCCGCGATCGCGATTTCCACCACACCCGAAGATGGTAATGAGTTTTCCGCGTGTGGCCGAGTCGAAGATGTCCTGGATTGCAAGTAGCGCCTTCTGGAGCGCATCGGGTGTATGCGCATAATCGATCACCGCTGTCCATCCTTCCGGAGCAACGATCGTTTCAAAACGCCCGCGCACCGAGGGCACGTCCCTGATTGCCTGCTTCACGACGGCCTTCGGGATACCCAGGGCAATTCCCGTCGCGAAGGCAGCAAGCATGTTGCTCACATTGAACCTCCCGACGAGCGATGAATCGACCGGTGTCTCCTCGTGGGTATGCACCGCAATGAATGACGAGCCTTGCATGGAGAGCTTGACGTTTTTTGCTGAAACATCGGCCTCAGGCGTCATGCCATACGTGAGCTTGTTTGCTTGCGTCGTGCCAATGATCTTTGTGCCCCACGGGTCATCGGCATTGACGACCGCGTACGCGTCCGGCGACAGGCCGTCGAAGAGGATTTTCTTTGCACCGAAATAGTCATCCATCGTTCCGTGATAGTCGAGGTGGTCCTGCGTCAAATTCGTAAACACTGCTGCGCGGAACTTCATCCCTTCAACCCGGTGCTGCCGGAGCGCGTGGGAAGAAACTTCCATAACCGCCGCTGTGCATCGGCGTTCCACCATCTGTGCCAGCAGCTCGTTCAACTCCAGCGATTCAGGCGTCGTGTGAGTTGCAGGCAGGATTTCACTTCCGATCCGGTATTCGATGGTTCCGAGCAAACCGGTCATGTTTCCGGCGCCTTCCAGGATCGACCTGAGCAGATGCGTCGTCGTGGTTTTTCCATTCGTGCCCGTGACACCGACCATGACCAACTCATCCGACGGACGACCGAAGTAATTCGCCGATATAAGTGCAAGCGCGGTGCGGGACTCGGGGACCACGACTTTCACAATTCCTGCGTGCATGAACCAGGAATCGGGCAAAGCCGCATCGTCTTCGACGACGACAACCTTCGCACCCTGGGCGACAGCCTGCGGTATGAACCTGTGTCCGTCGAATCCTGAGCCACGAATTGCGACGAAGAGGTCACCGTGCTCGACTTTCCGGGAATCGTAGCGCACGCTGTTCACCTGCACGTCATGTGTCATCACCATTTTACCGTACATTGTTTGAAACATCTTGCGTACGATGACACCGTTTAATAATTGTGATAACATCATGTTCTTCAACAATGGTATCCATGGATGGTTCAGTTCAGGGTGAGCGCCGTAAAAGACCTTGGTTGGCACGTCAACCGGATCTTCAACCCGGCGGTGGCCGGTTGGCCGCCGGCAGGAACCTGCTGTATTACCGTACCTGATCCGGTTACGACAGGCTCAAGTTTTTTCATTCGGAGCAGGTGAACTGCTTTCCGAACACTCAATCCCCGCACGTCCGGAATCGCTCCGGAAGCAAGGTTCGCCAACGCCGGCGCATCGGGGGAAGATTTTTTTCGCACTCCGGTTTCAGCGCGGCTAACCGGGTAACCCGGCGTGGCCTGCGCGGCATCCGGACGTGCGGCAAATCGATCCGAGCTCACAATCACATGCTCCGCTATCGATCGGAAGACCGGGGCACTGGTCGTGCCGCCGTAATACGTTCCGGCCCGCGGATTGTCTATCATGACCAGGCAAACAATCTGCGGCTGATCGACCGGGAAGAAACCAACGAAGGAAGCTGTATAGCTTCCGGCTTCATAGCGCCCCTCAACAAACTTCTTGGAGGTCCCGGTTTTTCCGGCGACGCTCATGCCGGCAAGTCTCGTCGGGCTGCCGGTACCATATTCAATGACGTTTTTGAAGAATCCCTTAAGCGTATCCGCCGTGGCTTTCGAGATCACGCGCCGGATTTGCTGGGGTTGATACTCTTTCACCACGTGTCCCGTTGCGTCGATTTCCTGCTTGACGAGCAGCGGTTGCATGAGAATGCCGCCGTTCGCAACGGCACAGTACGCCGAGGCGATCTGAAGCGGGGTAACCTGAACTTCATATCCGTATGCCATTGTATTGAGCGTCATCCCCGACCACTCCGAAGGCTTTTTCAGGCTGCCTCTCACTTCGCCGGGAAATTCGATGTTCGTTGCGATCCCGAACCCGTATTCTCTCGCCATCTTGTAGAATCGTTCGCTGCCGATGACGTCGCTAATCTTCGCCATAACGATATTACTGGAATATGCCATGGCATCGCGGAAGGTCAGCCACTCGTATTCGTGTGTATCGAGAATCGGCTTTGAACGTCCCTCAATGGCATATTTCCCGTGTTCCGCAAAAAAACGTTGATCCGGTTTGACAAGGTGATGCTCCAGTGCCGCCGAGGCAGTGACAATTTTGAACACGGACCCGGGCTCAAACACGTCCGTCACGGCACGGAGTTTTTGATCCTGAAGATCGTACTTGCCGAAATTATTCGGGGCGATCGGCGGGTATTGCCCGATCGCCAGTACCTCGCCGGTCTGCGGTTGCATCATCACGACGATACCGCGATCGGCATTATTTGCCTCGACCCCTTTCTTCAGCTCGCGTTCGGCAATGGACTGTAGCTGCATGTCGATCGAGAGCATGACCGAGTGCCCATCGAGCGGCTCAATGCGGGGATAATCGACCGTCGGCCGGGCGCGGCCCAGGCCATCCCGTTGAAGAACTACGTACCCATCCAGTCCGCGAAGCGCCGCATCAAACTCGAGCTCGATGCCCGCCAACCCGTTATTGTCGATGTCGGTGACCCCGATGAGTTGTCCGGCCACGTGATCGCTGTGGTAGAGTCGTTTCGGCTCGTACAGCACGACAAGACCATTGAGTTTCTTGAGATCAATTCTCCTCAGAAATTGCGTGCCCACCTGACGCTCGAGCCAGACAAACCGTGAGTCCGAGGAGAGCTTGTCCAGATAATGTTTCTTCGGTTTGCCGAAAAGAAGCGAAAACTTATTCGCGATGGCTCGCGCATCTTCGGCAGCAAGCTTCGGATCTGCGGCGAAGGAGACGAACATCGTATTGGATGCGATGACGTTGCTGTCCCGGTCAAAAATAATTCCACGGGTGGCCGGGAGAATCACTTTCCTCTGGTACTGCCGTTGCGCATATTCCCGGTACTTTCCGGAATCGACGATCTGGACCTCGACCAAACGCAGGCACACGGCGGCGAAAAACAGGATGAGGCCGTATTGCACGATGTGCAACCTCCTCCTCGTGTACCGTAACCATTGCGCACCGTCCGGCGATCCGGACTGGAGCGAGGAATTGGTTTTATTGTTTTTCTGAAACATTTGCGTTATGGGATTCCTACTGTTCGGGTCCGCGGATGCGGTCATCATCAATTGTGAACCACACGGGCTGCTCCCGGGGGGATGCCATTCCCAGGCGTTCGGACGCGAGCTTGACAATCCGTTCCAGGCTCGATTTCTTATCGATCTCTGCGCGAAGAACCTCGTTCGTGTAGACGATCTTGTCGTATTGAACCTGAAGATCGCCGACTTCGGCAACAAGACGATTCACCACGATTTTGTTCCAGACATGTATGACGATCAACACCGATGTGATCACGAGTAGGAAAATGATATTGAACGGCGATCTCTTTCGTCTTTTTATGGGCCTGTTGCCCCGCGGAGCCCCCTGATGCATCTGCACGTCCGTTGTCCCGTTGTAGACGTACCTTCGCTCCCCCAGATCGGGAGGGACGGCTTGTTCAACTGTCGGGTTGTCGGTTTGTTTCATGGCGCCAACTTTTCTGCCGCGCGAAGCTTCGCACTCCGCGCACGCGGATTACTGATCACTTCCTCGTCCGTCGCCGTGAGAGGCCTTCTTGTAAGCACTTCCAGTCTCCGGCGGCGAGGAATATCCGGAAGGAGTTTGTGCCCTGAACGCGTAACGGCGCTGGATTCTTCCACAAAAAAATCCTTCACGATTCGGTCCTCAAGTGAATGATAGGAGATCACGACCATTCTCCCTCCGACGCGAAGGCATTCCAACGCCTGGGGCAGTACCGCTGAAAGATTTTCGAGTTCCCTGTTTACCTCGATACGTATCGCCTGGAACACGCGCGCGAGCGATTTCTGCAAGAACCGTCTGCCGACGGCAGATCCGATAATATCCGAGAGTTCCCGCGTCGTATCCACCGGTTTTCTCTTCCTCATCTCAACAATTTTCTTCGCAATACGTTTCGCATGTTTCTCTTCACCAAAGTCCTTCAACATACCGGCCAGCCTGTCCTCATCAAATCTGTTGACAACGGTCCATCCATCGATCGTCTGACCCTGGTTCATGCGCATGTCAAGCCGGCTTTCGTTCTGAAAACTGAATCCCCGGCCCGCCTCATTCAGGTGGTGAGAAGAGACGCCCAGATCCAGAAGTATTCCATCCACCTGTTCCGGCGAGTGCACATTCAACTGCGAGGCCAGATTCGAAAAATTGTCGTTCACTAACGTAACCCGATTACTGAATTCATGGAGTCGTTGTTCTGCATATGATAAGGCATCCGGATCAACGTCAAAACCTATCAACCTGCTCTTCGGTGAGGTCATGCGCAGCAGACATTCTGCATGACCGGCGCCGCCGAGCGTTCCATCAACATATATTCCCTCTCGCTCCGCCTGCAAGAACTGAAGCACTGCATCAACCAGAACGGGCGTGTGGTATTCATGGGTCATCTATAGCTTTGTTTTCGGACCGGGGTCGACTCCTGCTGCAGGTTCAGTTTAACCCATCACTTTGGCGGCGATTTCTTCCAGTGAGGCGGATTGCATTTTCTTGTATTCCTCATAAATCTTAGGGTCCCAAAGTTCAATTTTGTCCAGGGTGCCGATAATCCGGACTTCATCACCAATGCTCGCGTATTCACGCAATTCCTGAGGTATCGAAAGCCGCGCCTGACCATCGAGCTGACTTTCCGATACGTGTTCCAGCAACGCGCGGATGAAACTCCTGTGCTCCGGATTATAGGAGGATAAATTCCGAAGCTTCTGCTCTATTTTGTTCCACTCATCGATGGGATACACGAATAAACACTTCTCAAACCCACGTATAGTCACGAATGTGTCGTTACATTCCGGATTGACGTACTTCCGAAGCTTAACCGGGAGATTAACGCGTCCCTTCTTGTCAACCGCATATGTATGTGAGCCCTTAAACGAAGACATTTCGCTTGACTAAATTTTTCTCAATAAGGATACCGACCATCAAAAAAAGTGACACCAATCCCCACTTTTACCCACTGGTGAACTTCCAATTTAGAGCTTTTTCGATGAAAGTCAAGAGATTTTTGCATCTTGAACGATTTTTAACCCCCCTGCCGGAATGGCGGCAAGCACCCCAAAACCACCCCTCAAAAACGGGCATTTTGAAGGGTTTTTTGAATGAGGGTTAGTGTGTTTGGTGGGGATTTATGGACGGACAGATTGGACTAGTGGGGATGACATTGACTACAACTCCGGTCGTGAGTCGTAATAAATCAACCGCTCGCTTTTAACTGCGATTGACTCTTCCAGCATGAGTACAGCATAATAGCCATTGGCGGTGGCGCCACAGTTCACAATTCTTGATTTTCCAATGGCGTCTTGTCCGCGACCTTCGTGGATATGACCGCACACCACGATGTCCGGCTCTGCATCTTCGATGAAATCTCTGACCGCCGTACTGCCGACATGAATGCCGGAGTGCACGATGTCGACTTTCGTTCCGTATGGTGGAGCGTGTGGAACAAACACTTTTCTAGCGGCATCACGAACCTGATTATACCCTTGAAGGATCCGGGCCGACAATTCCTCCTCTGAAATCTCGTAAGGTGTGTGAAGCGGCGAGTGGGGAGCGGCCGAGGCCCCGAAGAATCCGATCTTATCGATGACGGCACCACGACCGTTGATAGAGACATTCAATCGCACGAACAGATCATCGTGCTGAGGCGAATCCATGTTGCCCGCAACGCAAAGGACGCATGGCGAGTACTCCTGAAATCTTCTGATCGCCTCTCCGGCCTCCCTTACCGAGCCGAGAGTCGTGAGGTCGCCGCCAATGATTACGACGTCTGCAGATTCCTTCTTGATAATCTCGGCTGCCCGTCCGTATGCGCCGTGAATATCCGTGAGTGCAAGAATCTTCATTAATAGAGTGCCCGGCTGAAATCCCTCCGGTAGTCTATTGTAACCGGGTGTTCCTCGCCAAGAAATTTGAAAATCGCAATGCAGGCCTTTCTCGCTCCGTCATCATCGTAATACCGGTTATTGCGAATAATTTCGATCAGCTTTTCCAGTGCCTTGTCGAATCGCTGCGAGCGGAGATCCTGACTCGCCGAGAGATACTGCAGCTTCACATCATCTTCGGGGAGCAACTCCGGCCGGTTCGCCAGATCGAACAGCCTCAGAAATACCCGGAGTCCGTCGACAAGCCCGGCATCCTTCACGTCGTTCACGTCGTCCACGCCGCCGATCAACTGAAGCGCGGCCGAAGGATCGCTAAACACCGAGAGCTTTGCAAGCAACACCCTCACTTCTGAATTATCCGGCTCATCGGCAAGCACGCCTTTCAACATCGCCGTCGCTTCATCTGTTCGGCGCTCCTCGAGCAGAGCGATGGCGCGCGCGACCACTTTACGGTTCTTGCCGGGAATATTTTTTTTTAACCACTGAACCACCGCATATTCGGGCAATGCCCCGATAAATTCGGCGATCGGCTTTCCTTCAGAAAACAATTTAACATGCGGGATGCTTCGGATTTCATACGTTGCTGCCACATCGGGTAGTTCTTCCGTATTCACTTTCGCCAGCACCCACCGTTGCTGCGCCTGTTCCAATCGGTCAAGGATGGGGCCCAACGTCCGGCATGGACCGCACCATTCCGCCCAGAAATCCACGAGGACAGGGATTTGAAAACTGCGCTGACTGACCTCTATCTCAAAATTCGTAACAGCGTAAGACATGGTGCGATTACGACGGATTCTCCTTTACGTTTGAAGGTGCCTCCATGATTCTCGGCAACGGGGTGTGCATCTCGATCACCGGGGTCGTCTTTATCTGACGGCTCAGCATCACGCTGTTTTTCACCAGTTCCTTGACCGATCGTCTTATGTAGCGCGACCTGGCGAACGAGCTGACATTGTGTTCCATATCCTCTGCAATCCATCCGCGGCTCCAGCCGACAAAGGGGAACGGCGGAATCGCAAATCCTATATCAGAGAAGAAGACGAGCATCTGGCCGGCAACCGATTGAATATTGTCCTGACCACCGGTGATCAGGAATGCGGCCACTTTATTCTTGATGAGGATTCTATCATGAAGAGTGATTTGATTTTGCACACAGTTCAGCCGCTCGATCATCTTGTAGTACAACGCGGATGCGTTCCCCCATCTGATCGGCGTCGCAAGGAGGACAATATCCGCCCACAAGACCATCGCTCGATAAACCGGGTTCATCCCATCGTGGATATCCATCTCCGAAATAGAGCACGGCCACGTACATGCCTTTTCGCTTTGACTGTAATACCCTTCACACGCACGGAAGCGCGCGTCGCGCAGTTTGATCATTTTCGTTGAAGCCCCATGATCCTTTTCGGCGATAACCAGTGCCAGCTCCAGAGCCATCTCAGAGGTTGACGCCCGGGGCAATTCCTCGTTCATATTTGTCGTTGAGATGCCGAGAACATTGAGCGATGCCGGGGTCGTCTGGTACTCGAGACTGAGGAGATCCGCGATCGGAGTCATGTCGTGTTCCGCCCGGACCGCGCGAACGGTTGGCCGGGTACTGACGAAGATTTTTTCATCCTCAACTTTTACATCGTACACGGACTGTTGGTCGTGATATCCAGCTGGCGCTTTACCCGTCTTGAGATTATAATCCCACCCATGCCAGGGACAGGACACATACCACCCGTCGTCCTTGCGACTGATCTTTCCTTGAGCTAGGGGACCTCCCTTATGCAAGCATGTATTTCCGATTGCAGATATCTCACCCTCGCGATTGAAGAGTGCAACACGCACTCCCCCCACTACGACGACCGTTTGCGTGTCGACAGGAAGCTCCTCGCGGCGCAGCACTTCAACGTAATCCATGGCTATCACCTTCTCAAATATTCATGATGTGGGACATAAGCAATGTACTGACTACGCGCGAAACATGCTAATTTTGAGGCGAAATCTGCACTTATTTGAGGAGTGCTTCTACTCCTTTTTCGACGGAATTATTTGCCCGGGCGTTATGTTAGGATAATTGGTTTTCAGCCTGAAAGTTGCTACCTTCAATCGCTTTCATCGGGATACAAGATGCCCACAATTCACACATTTTCTTCAACCAACCGATAGGAGAGTCATTATGCTCAAACGAATTCTTGCAGCGTTCTTTGTCCTGGCGCTCACACTTTCTTTCTCCCTTGCAACCTTCGCTCAGGATGCAATGAAACAGGAAGCAAAGAAAGAAGAGAAAAAACCGGATATGCCGAAAACCGACATGTCCAAAATGGACATGACCAAGGCAGAGAAGGCGATGGGACCGCTAAAGACACTCTCATGTGATGAAACATGCGGGTTCATGATTCGCAGCCGGGATGAAAAAGAAGTGATGGCCGCTATGAAGGCTCACGCGAAAAAGGTTCATAGCATGACCATGACCGCGAAGGACATGAAAGATAAGATGAAGGTTATGGACGAAATGAAGCATTAACCCTTCATCACAGGACTTTACTACAAACCCCGTTGCGTTCAACGGGGTTTTTTATTTTACGATAAAATATTTCTTCCGGTGGTTCGTCTTAACTGGTAAAGGTCCGTCGTCTGGATACGCGTAAAGGAACAAATGAAGCAACGGCAGCAGTTGAGGAAGCGGTCAGGCAGCAGCGCAAAAGCCTGTTCAATTTCATTCGAAGTCGCGTCCGGACGGATGCCGACGCCGAAGATATCCTGCAGGACGTTTTCTATCAACTCGTCACCAGTTACAGTGTGACGGAGCCGATCGAGCGACTGACATCCTGGCTCTTCACTGTCGCGAAGAATAAGGTCATCGACTGGTATCGAAAACGGCGCCCGCAATCGCTTCCACCCGACGACGAGAACGATGGTCCGTTGAATCTCGAAAACATCCTGTTTGATCCGGCACAACAACCGGACGAGGTCTATGCGCGATCGCTCGTCTGGACATCGTTAGCCGAGGCACTTGATGATCTGCCGGAGGAACAGCGACAGGTGTTCGTGATGCACGAATTGGAAGGAAAGAGTTTCAAGGAGATCGCGGAAATCACCGGAGAACCGATGGGGACGCTGCTCTCGCGTAAACGTTACGCCGTGTTATTTCTCCGTCGACAATTGCGAGGACTGTACGAAGAGCTGCAGAATTTAGAGGTCTAGCAGGCTGTTGAAAAATGTGTAACCAAAAACTTAACTCACCCTATGGAGGTTGTCCAAATAGAGGCAAACTTAGAGATTCTTCGTGACTTGGTGGCAAAAACATTCTTCAGTTCTTGAATTAAGGATTCATGAATGCCACAAAGACACAAAGCCTCGAAGTTGTCACTAAGCACTTTTTAGACAACCTCGTTAAACCTGCGCAACACATCACCTTCTCTTGGAAAGAGAAGGGGACGAGTTGGACGAGGGGATGAGTTAGATCGGAGCAAAGGTATTTTTCAACACCCTGCTAGAGAACGAAAATCCCAGGAAGATCTTCATAAAGAACACGACACTAACAAAAGGAGCACGATATGAACTACCGATGGGCGCTCAGGTTCCTCAAGATAATTGGAATAGCTGCCGTCGCAACTTTTTCCCTCGGCTTCGTCATTATGCAACTTTGGAACGGCATTGTACCCGACGTTTTCCACGGCCCCGCCGTAAGTTTCTGGCAGGCAGTCGGCCTCCTTCT
>DASYTP010000299.1:0-6971 GCA_036002145.1 Bacteroidota bacterium
AGATCATTCCGTTCCTCAAGCCGGGAACCACTGAATCGGACATTTCCGCTGAGATTTCATTCCGGCAGAGGAAGCACGGCGCGGAAGCCGACGCTTTCGAGACCATCGTTGCAAGCGGGGAGCGAGGCGCGTTGCCGCACGCGCGTCCGACGTCGAAGCAACTCCGGAACGGTGAGCTCGTGACGCTGGATTTCGGCTGCATCGTCGAAGGTTATCACAGCGACATGACGCGGACAGTGGCGATCGGCAGGCCGAAGCCCGAAGCGAAGAAAATTTATGCCATTGTGTATGAAGCCCAACAGCGCGCGATCGATGCGGCGCGAAGCGATATGAGGGCCAGGGACCTCGATGCCGTCGCGCGGAAACATATCAAAGAGAAAGGGTATGACAGGTATTACCGTCATTCTCTCGGTCATGGGATTGGTTTGCAGATCCACGAGGCTCCGCGCATCTCGGTGTTGAGCAACTCGTTGCTCGAACGCGGAAATGTCATTACCATTGAGCCGGGCATCTACCTTCCGGGCTTCGGAGGAGTGCGCATCGAAGACGATGCCGTCATCACCAACGGCTCATGCGACGTCCTTACTCAATCGTCCAGGGACCTCATAGTTCTTTAATCCATGCAGACAACTTCACCCCGAAACGTCTTCGTCGTCGCATACTATTTCCCCCCCATGGGGCTGAGCGGTGTTCAGCGCACGCTGAAGTTTGTGAAGTATCTTCCGCAATTCGGCTGGCAGCCGACGGTGCTTACAGTAACCCCGACCGGCTACTTCGCGCAGGACTACACGCTTCTCGAAGAGATCAACCCTCTGCACATCGAAATTCGCCGTGTGGGCTCGCTCGACCCCAACAGGTTGTTTAGAAAAAAAGGGGTCGTGAAAATGCCGAGCGAGCGGTTGCGAAAAGTATTCACCTACGTGAGCGACATGTTCTTCATCCCCGATAACAAGATCGGATGGAAGCGGAAGGCCCTCAACGCCGCGGAAGAGATGTTTGCGAGGAATAAATTCGAAGTGATATTTGCCACCGCGCCGCCGTTCACGGATTTCCTCATCGGGATGGAGCTGAGTAAGAAGTTCAAGATTCCCCTCGTGGTAGATTACCGGGATCCGTGGCTCGAATATCCCTTCAAGTATTATCCGACGTCGCTGCACAAGTGGAGGAATTTTGTGCTCGAGAGCAGCGTTCTCCATGCAGCATCAAGAATCATCGCGACGAATCGTCGCGTCAAGGAAATGATTCTCCAGAGGCACAAATTCTTGAACTATAAAGACGTCACGATCCTCCCGCAGGGATTCGACCCGCAGGATTTTTGCCTTGCTCCCGGACAGGTGAAGTCCAACAAGTTCAAGATCACCCACGCGGGAGTCTTCTATGGAGACCGTACTCCGAAGTATTTTCTCCAGGCGCTGAAAAAGGTAGTCACCGAACGTCCTGACATCGGAAAGCAGCTCGAAGCGTGTTTCATCGGGAATATCCACGACGAACACCTGAAACTCATCAAATCGCTGCATCTCGAAGAGTATGTCGTCACGACCGGTTATCTCGATCACGCACGTTGTGTGCAGCATCTGATGACGTCGGACGTGCTGTGGCTGATGCTGAAGAACGACAGCCAGTCCCCCGGCAAGCTCTATGAGTACTTCGGCGCACGCAAGCCGATCCTGGCCTGCATTCCTGACGGCTTTCTCCGCCAAACGATCGAAGAAGCGGAGGCGGGTATCATTGTGTTGCCGGATGGCGTTGAAGGTATCACCCGTGCCCTGCTCACCTTCTATGAACAGTATAAAACGCAAACACTTCCGCGGCCCAGCGAAGACATCGTCAAGAAATATGACAGGGTTGAACTGACGGATGAGTTGTCGAAAATCTTTGGATTCCTTGTAGAATGAACATCCTCGTCATAGGGTCCGGGGGCAGGGAACACGCGCTCGCCTGGAAGATCAGGCAAAGTCCACTCACAACACGCCTCTACTGCGCTCCTGGTAACGCAGGGATTGAAGAGATGGCGGAGCCCGTCCCGATTGCGGCAACAGACCTCGATGGATTGTTGAATTTTGCTGTCCGCAACGAGATCGACCTGACCGTCGTTGGACCGGAGCAGCCGCTCACCCAGGGAATCGTCGACGTCTTCGAGGCTCGCGGGCTTGAAATATTCGGACCTTCAAAAGCCGCGGCAAAGATCGAAGGCAGCAAGGTGTTTGCAAAACAATTTATGAGGAAGTACAACATACCGACGGCTGAATTTCGCACGTTCAATGTTGCCGCGCGCTTCGATGCGGAACGGTTTATCAGCGAGACGCCCGAACCCATCGTCATCAAGGCCGACGGATTGGCTGCAGGGAAAGGAGTAGCCGTTTGCGAGACGAAAGAGCAGGCCCTCGAAGTTCTCCGGAAGATGATGACGGAGAGAGTCTTCGGCGACGCCGGATTGACCGTCGTTATCGAAGAGTTTCTCGTTGGCGAGGAAGCGACGGTGCTCGCCATCGCCGACGGCAAAGACTCCGTGACCCTCACGGCGGCGCAAGATCATAAACGCATTTTCGACAATGATATGGGGAAGAACACCGGGGGTATGGGCTCGTACGCGCCCGCTCCGGTCATCGACGATGAACTGCTTGAGCGTGTTAAGCGAACCATCATCCGGCCCACACTCCTCGGTATGGCCCAGGAGGGAGCTCCCTATCACGGATGCCTCTACATCGGCCTCATGATCACGGAGACCGGACCAAAAGTAGTCGAGTTCAACTGTCGGTTCGGCGATCCGGAGACGCAGGTTGTCCTTCCGTTGCTCGACTATGATCTCGTGCAGTTGATGCTTGATGCGGCGCATGGAAATTTGGGATCGACTAAAATCAAACTTAAGAATCAAACAGCCGTCTGTGTCGTGATCGGATCAGCGGGATATCCCGATGAGTATGAGACCGGAAAAGAGATCTTTGGCCTCGAGGCCGCCGCAGGGCGGCGAGACGTCATGGTCTTTCATGCGGGAACAAGGAGGGAAAAAGAAAAAATCCTCACTTCCGGCGGAAGGGTGCTTGGTGTAACTGCGATCGGCGGGAAGGATGACCTGGAGGGGACAATCGATGGCGCCTACCGGGTGGTGCAAAAGCTCACGTTCGATAATATGTACTACCGGAGCGATATCGGTAGGAAAGGGGTTGAACGCTTGCGAAAGCTGGGGGCGCTGGAACCGAAGTGAACATCCTTGTCACCGGCGGGGCCGGATTCATCGGCTCTCATATCGTGGATGCACTGATCGACGCCGGTCATGAGGTCGTCATCATCGATGACCTTTCCATGGGGAGGATGGAGAATGTTCATCCGAAGGCGGAATTTTTCCGGCTGGATATTCGAAGTGAGAAAGTCGGCGAACTTTTTCAGAAATTTCGATTCGACGTCGTGATCCATGAGGCTGCACAAATGGACGTGCGAAAGTCGGTCGAGGACCCGGCATTTGACGCGTCGGTAAATATTCTCGGCACGCTGAATCTTCTTGAGAATGCCCGCATTACGGGAGTCAAGAAATTTGTCTTTGCGTCGACCGGCGGCGCGATTTACGGTGAACAGGACTATTTTCCGGCCGACGAAGCGCACCCCGCCCGGCCGATTTCCCCTTATGGCATCGCCAAACTATCGGTCGAGAACTACCTGTTTTATTATCACGAGATCCACGGTCTCCGGTACATCAGTTTACGATATGCGAACGTCTACGGCCCGCGTCAAAACCCGCACGGTGAAGCCGGCGTGGTTGCAATTTTCACCCGGAAGCTGCTCGCGGGTAACCAGCCCGTGATCAACGGGGACGGTAAACAGACACGGGATTACGTTTATGTAGGGGACGTGGTGAAGGCGAACCTGCTGGCGCTGACGCACGATCCTCCCGCGATCTTCAACGTCGGCACCGGGATTGAAACCGATGTTAATTCCCTGTTCTCGATTATCCGGGATTACACGAATTCTCAAAGTATGGAGAACCATGGTCCCGCCAAAAAAGGAGAACAACGCCGGAGCGTAATTGATTCATCGAGCTTATTGAAAACGTTCGGGTGGAAACCTTCAGTCTCCCTGCACGACGGGCTTCAACGAACGGTCGAATACTTTAGAAAGAACAGCTGATCATGCCGCTTGATCACGATTTCCTCGAAAGACTATTCCGGGGCGACCGGGTCGCGATCGCCCGCGGGATTACCTTCGTTGAGAATGAACATGCACATGCGATCGATCTCCTCAAGCAAATCTACCCGCACACGGGGAAGGCTTACCGCGTCGGGATCACCGGGCCGCCTGGCGCCGGGAAAAGCACGATAACGAACAAGCTTGCAAGACTGTACAGCGCCGGCGGCAAAAGAGTGGGTGTGATAGCAGTCGATCCGACGAGCCCGTTCACCGGGGGAGCGCTGCTCGGCGACCGGGTTCGCATGACCGATGTCGAGATGGATGCCCGAGTCTTCATCCGCAGCATGGCGTCGCGGGGGAGCCTCGGCGGCTTGAGCAGGAAAACAAGAGAGGCTGCAGACGTCCTCGACGCATCGGGCTGCGACATTATTTTCCTGGAGACCGTCGGTGTCGGTCAGTCGGAATTGGACATAGCCGGCGCAGCCGATACGACCGTGGTTGTGCTCGTTCCGGAGTCCGGCGATTCGATCCAGGCGATGAAAGCCGGATTAATGGAGATTGCAGACTTTTTCGTAGTGAATAAAGCCGACCGGGCCGGAGCTGAACAGGCAGTGATGTCGATTAAGATGGTGCTCGCATTCAAGCCGGGTGTCAATGGCTGGAGCGCGGACGTGGTCCAGACGATCGCCAATGACGGCAAGGGTATCGATCTCGTGGCCAAGACGATCGATGCGCACGCGCGTTTTCTCGAAGCGCATGATCTCCTTCTGGCGAAGCGAGAACAGCGGGTTGTCGAGCGGATTCGTGAACTTGTTGGAAAGCAACTCCACGTCGAGTTCTGGAATGAGGCGCGGGAGAAAGCGCTGAAAGCAACTATCCACGACGTCGTGACGTTGAAGCAAACGCCGTACGACGTAGCCGAGAACCTGCTGAAGGATTTTAAGAATTGAACCATTGCAATTCGAATGGAAACCTGCTATCTTACATCGGTCATGTTATGCAAACATGGGAACAGGCCGCTCCTATGGAGCTTGGGGGATTTTGGGATGATTTGATTGCTACAAACAGGTCGTCCCTCCGGGACTTCCGGGCTGATTCGTTGTATTGAGAGCCAATGTGGGGCTTCCGGGTTCATTCTTTGTATAGCTTGCCCCGTATGGGCAACCTGTTTGTGACACCAAACGCAGAAAACGAGCGAGTAACGACAGAAGAGCGTCCTATGATCCAGGCAGGAGAGCAAAAAAGTCTCCAGCCATATGATTACGGTTACGTCAATTAGTGTGGCGTTTCAGAGGGTTGTTTACTAATTCTTAAGCTCGTTTCGACCCATCTTGAGGGATTTTGAGATAATTTGATTGCTACGAACAGGTCGTCCCTCCGGGACTTCCAGGTTCAATCTTTGCACGGCATGCCCCGTAGGGGCAATCTGTTTGTAGCACCAAACGCAGATAACGAATGCGTAGCTCCATAGGAGCGGCCTAAAATTCCGGCCGAATAGCTGGAAGATCTCAATCTAAATGTTTCGCGTTACTTCAACCAAGTTCTCAATGAAACCAACCTGAGCAATTACATGCCGGAACAACTTACAATGGATCAGGTGCGCCCGGACTTCCAGCCGACTGAGAGCATGAAAATGGTGCAGGAGATGGCACGAAGTTTTGCAGAAAAAGAGATTAAGCCCGTTGTCATGAAGTATGACGAGTCGCAGGAATTTCCGCATGAGATTATCGGGAAGCTCGGCGAGTTGGGATTCCTGGGGATCATTTTCCCTGAAGAGTACGGCGGATCGGGATTCGGATACCTCGAGTATATTACCATCATTGAAGAGATTTCCAAAGTTGACCCCTCGATCGGCTTGAGCATCGCCGCGCACAACAGCTTGTGTACAAACCATATCTTCACCTTCGGGACCGAATCTCAAAAGCGGAAATACATCCCCGACCTTGCGGGGGGTCGTACAATCGGCGCCTGGGCATTGACGGAGCCAACCTCCGGAAGCGATGCGGGTGGGATGCTGACGACAGCAACGCGCGATGGCGCTCATTATATCCTGAACGGCAGTAAGAACTTTATCACCCACGGGTCTGTCGGCGATGTTACCGTCGTGATGGCTCTGACGGATAAGAGCAAAGGCAAAAAAGGAATCTCCGCGTTTATCGTCGAGAATGACACTCCGGGGTTCATCGTGAGCAAAAAGGAAAACAAGCTCGGGATGCGCTGTTGCGACACATCGGCATTGGCATTCGATAATTGTCGTGTCCCGGCAGAAAATCTCCTGGGAGAAGAGGGCGGAGGTTTATCACAGGCATTGAAGGTTCTTGATGGCGGTAGAATCAGTATCGCCTCCCTTGCGCTCGGGATAGCGCAGGGCGCGTTTGAAGCAAGTTTGAAATACGCGAAGGAACGAAAGCAGTTCGGCAAACCGATCGGAGAATTTCAGGCCATCCAGTGGAAGCTTGCGGATATGGCGACGCAGATCGAGGCCGCACGACTACTGACGCATCGTGCCGGTTACCTGAAAAATCAGGGCAAAGAAGTTACGCTGGAATCCTCTATTGCGAAATTGTTTGCGAGTGAAGTCGCCGTCATGGCCACGAATGAAGGGGTGCAGATCCATGGAGGGTATGGCTTTATCAAGGATTTTCCCGTCGAAAAATTTTATCGGGATGTCAAACTGGTGACCATCGGCGAAGGAACTTCGGAAGTGCAGAAGATGGTTATTGCACGAGAGCTTCTCGACAAAGCATGATTTTCCACTGAGCGCGTATGGCGACGATCGGCGGCGATGTCACCAGAGATATTACCTTTCATAAGTACGAAGACGCCCTCAAGAATCTTATCCGGATTCT
>DASYTP010000300.1:0-17944 GCA_036002145.1 Bacteroidota bacterium
GCATCTCATCGCTGCGCGCGATCCGCACGGCTGGCGCCCGTTATGCGTGGGAAAGCGCGGCAAGGCATTTGTGGTCGCATCTGAAACGTGCGCGTTCGATATCATCGACGCAACTCACCTCTCCGACGTCGAGCCGGGAGAAGTCCTGGTATTCGATCGCGATTCATTGGAGACAGGCGAAGCGAAGTCGTATCATCTTCAAAAACAGAATTCGAAGCCGCATTTTTGTATTTTCGAGTATGTCTATTTCTCAAGACCGGACAGCACGATTTTTGGTGAGAGCGTCGACAAGGTGCGTCGCCGTTTTGGGAAAGCGCTTGCTCTGGAAGCTCCTGTGCGGTCCAACGGCGAGGACGACAAGCTTGTCGTCATCAATGTTCCAGACTCGAGCAACACTGCGACGCTGGGATTTGTGACTGAGAGTAACAAGCTCGGACACAGTTCGAAGTATGAAATAGGATTGATACGCAGTCATTATGTCGGGAGAACGTTTATTCAACCGCATCAGGACGTGCGTGAGCTCAAGGTGAGGGCAAAATTCAATACGGTCAAGGGAGTGCTCAAAGGCAGGCGCGTGGTTGTGGTCGACGATTCCATTGTCCGCGGGACGACCTCGAAGCAGCTCGTGAAGCTGATCCGCGACGCCGGGGCAAAGGAAATCCACTTTCGCGTGACCTCTCCGCCGATCAAGTATCCCTGCCACTACGGGATCGACTTTCCGAATCCTCAGGAGCTCATTGCCAACTGGGCGGGAGGGGACGTCGGAAAAATCCGGGATGAGCTGGGAGTCGACAGCCTTGAGTACCTCTCGCTGGAGAAATTGCTCGAATCCGTGCCGCACGATCGGGGGGAAGGCTATTGTACCGCCTGTTTCAGCGGGCAGTATCCCACGACCATCGCCGGCGGTGGTGAAAAAGATGAGTACGAGATGTAGCGCGGCATGAACAGGCAGGTCTGGACCGTATCAAACTTACTGAGCGTGCTTCGAGTCATTCTTGTGCTTCCCATCGCGACACTGGCTGCATCTCATACACCAGGCGATCGTCTGCTGGCGGCGGGGTTGATCGCCCTCGCAGCTGCCACCGATTACTTTGATGGCGTCGTGGCGCGAAAGCTGAACCAGGTGACCGATCTCGGGAAGATCATCGACCCGTTCGCGGATAAGATTGCGGTCGGTGTCGTGTGCGTTATCCTCGCCCTTCACGGGAAGTTGCCGGTTTGGTTCGTTGTCAGCGCGATTCTGCGCGATCTTCTGATTCTCACAGGCGGCGTAATTGTGAAGAAGTCAAGGGGCATTCTGCTGCAGTCGAATATTGTCGGGAAGTGGGCGGTCGGAGTCGCTGCCATGTACATTTTTGTTCTCGTACTCGATGTCGGCGGTGCCGGCTGGCTGGAAACGATCTTGCTCTATGCAAGCGCCCTCATGCTCCTGGCTTCGTTCTTGCTGTATCTTCAACGATTCACAAGCATCATGAAACCTAATTCATCAGTAACAAGACCCTGACAAATCCGAAATCAACAATCCGAAATCCGCAACCTAGACATGGGCTTCTTCGATAAGTTCAAACTCAGCCGGCTAAAGGAGGGACTTTCAAGGACACGGGAAAACCTCGTTCATAAAGTCCAGAAGCTGCTCGTCGGCAAGAGCAAAATTGATGATGAGGTCCTCGACAACCTTGAAGAGATCCTGCTTTCAGGTGACGTCGGTGTCACCACGACGACGATGATCATCGACCGCATCCGGACCCGGGTGAAACGGGATCACTATGAGAACGCCGGCCAGCTCGACGCGCTCCTGCGCGATGAAATTAAACGGCTCTTTTCCAACGGTACGGCCGAAGAAGGCGACCCCTTCATGTTGCCGCCAGATCGCAAACCGCAAGTCATCATGATCGTCGGCGTGAACGGCGTTGGGAAGACGACCACGATCGGAAAGCTGGCGTATAACTACAAGTCGTCCGGAAAAAACGTTGTCATCGCGGCTGCGGATACATTTCGTGCCGCGGCAAACGAGCAGCTCGAGATCTGGGCGAAGCGGGCAGGGGTGGAGATCATCCAGCAGCGCCGTGGGGCCGATCCCGCCGCAGTCGCATACGACGCGTTAGGCGCCGCGATCGCCCGGAATGCGGACGTGATGATTATCGATACCGCGGGCCGGCTCCATACGAAAGTGAATCTGATGGAGGAGTTGAAAAAAATCAAACGCGTCCTCCAGAAGCTCCTCACTGACGCCCCGCACGAAGTTCTTCTCGTCCTCGATGCATCGACCGGGCAGAACGCCATACAGCAGGCAAAGCAATTTACCGCGGCAGTCGGCGTCACCGGGATTGTTCTCACGAAACTCGACGGGACGGCGAAGGGAGGAGTCGTGCTGGCCATCAGCAATGAGCTGAACGTTCCGGTCCGGTACATCGGTGTCGGCGAGAAGATCGATGATCTACAGCCGTTCAGTAAGAAGGCTTTTGTTGATGCCTTGTTTGAGATGGAGTAACCGCCCGATCCATTTGGTCAACAGAATGTTATCAGACTGTCCAATGACGCGGAGTACATGAAACTTACCTATCGATATATCGACCTTCATCTGGCACATCCGTTCACGATCGCGCGAGGAACTGAGATCATCGATCCGTGCATTATTGTCGAGCTTGAGCACGAGGGCATTATCGGTTATGGTGAGGCGGCGCCGTCTGAACGCTACGGCGAAAACAAATCCACGGTGATCGGTTTTCTTCAAAGGACGAATGTTTCCGGATTTAGTGATCCTTTCCGCATCGATGAAATTCTTGCCTATGTCGACGGGATTGCGCCCCACAACACGTCTGCCAAGGCGGCGATCGATATCGCGCTTCATGATTGGATGGGAAAAAGACTCGGTATGCCTCTGTGGAGATTGTGGGGACTCAGCAAGGAGCAAGCGCCGGTGACCTCGTTTACGATCGGGATTGATTCTCCCGAGATGATCGAACAAAAAGTGCGGGAGGCAGAACAATATCCGATCTTGAAAGTGAAAGTCGGGGTCCCGAAGGATGAGGAGATCATCAAAACGATACGAAAGGTGACCGATAAAGTGGTCCGGGTCGATGCAAACGAAGGTTGGAAATCAAAAGAAGAGGCGAGAGACAAGATTCTCTGGCTTGAAGAACAGGGAATCGAGTTTGTAGAACAACCGTTGCGGGCAGGCGATGTCGACGGCACCGCATGGCTGAGGGAGCAGGTGCATATTCCGTTGATCGCAGATGAAGATGTTGTGCATCTCTCCGACCTCCCGCGCCTCAACGGTGCGTTCGACGGCATCAACATCAAGCTCATGAAATGCACCGGGGTACGGGAAGCTTTGCGCATGATCCATACTGCCAAGGCCATGAAGATGAAAATAATGCTGGGATGTATGATCGAGAGCTCCGTCGCCATCTCCGCGGCGGCACAGCTTTCGCCGATGGTCGACTACGCCGATCTCGATGGCAACGTGCTTATCACGAATGATCCGTTCGAAGGTGTAACATTGCGCAATGGAAAGCTGATACTGAGCGACAAGCCGGGGCTGGGGGTGGTCGGTAGGTAGTAGGTAGTAGGCAGTAGGTAGTAGGCAGTAGGCAGTAGGTAGTGGTCTGGAGATCAGGAGGAAAAGTTTTAATCCAATTTGTCATTAGACGGTTTTGAAGGGAGGAGTTATGCACGGGTTTCGTGAATTGAAGGTGTATCATAAGGCATTGCAATTCAGTAAGGTTGTTCGTAAGGTTACGCAAACTTTTCCACGAGAAGAATTCATTTGACCTCCATCATAAAAATACTCCCGCCACAACTGGCAAACAAAATCGCGGCGGGCGAAGTTGTCGGGCGTCCTGCGTCAGTCGTCAAAGAGCTTGCCGAAAACGCTATTGACGCCCGGGCGAAGAGCCTCACCGTCATCATCAAAGATGGCGGCAAAACGCTGATTCATGTGATCGATGACGGCAATGGCATGAGTAGGGAAGACGCAGCCCTTGCCTTCGAGCGTCATGCTACGAGCAAGATAGCAACGTACGAGGATCTGGAGAACATCCGCACGCTCGGCTTTCGCGGTGAAGCCCTTGCCTCAATCGCCGCGGTTGCGCAGGTCGAGCTGCGAACCCGACAGGCATCAACCGACGTCGGAGCCAGAGTGATAGTCGATGGCGGAATGGAGCCGACCGTGTCTCCGGATGCATTCCCGGTTGGCACCTCGGTCATGGTAAAAAACCTGTTCTACAACACTCCGGGCAGAAGAAATTTTCTCAAGAATAACAGCACGGAATTCAAACACATTTTTGACATCGTTCAACGAACCGCCCTCGCGTATCCCTCGCTCGCGATAAGGTTTATCAGTGACGATGAGACCGTCTTGAATCTTCAGGCGGCAACGCTCGTCGAGCGGGTGAAGGATATATTCGGCGAGAAGGCGTCTCAGACGGTGTTTTATTTTAAGCAGGAGTCCGACCTCGCAATCATCAGCGGGCTTCTGGGGAAGCCCGATTTTGCCCGCAAATCGCGCGTCGAGCAATACCTGTTTCTTAACAATCGATATATCATCAACCGCAGCATCAACCACGCGGTCTTTCAAGCGTACGAGAACATGCTCGAGAAGGGAAGCTTTCCTTTCTTCATCGTCTTTCTGGAAGTCGATCCGCACAGGGTCGATGTCAATGTCCATCCTTCAAAAATGGAGGTGAAGTTCGATGATGAGTCATCGATGTACAAATTCGTCCTGAGCTCCGTCCGGAGATCGTTATCGGAGCATGATCTCGTTCCGAAAGCGGGGATCAGGGAAGAAAGCTCGATGGAGGGAAATCTCGGCTTACGCTTCCAGCATACGGGATCGTCGGAAGAACGCGCTGCAAGTTGGAGGGACTTGCTGAAGCGCGATGGGGCTTCCGCCGGCACAACGGAACTCTACGGCGCTCGTTCCGTGGATGGGGAAATGAAGACTTCCTCGCAGGCGGCAGCCAACCCTCAAGCTTCCACAGGAAGTGCTGCCGTAATCTGGCAGGTCCATAACAAGTATCTCCTTGTGCCGATTGACGAGGGATTGATGGTCGTCGATCAGCACGCAGCCCACGAGCGGGTCATTTATGAGCTGGCAATGAAACGATTCGCCGGGACACACGCCAAATCGCAGCAGCTCCTCTTTCCGCAGACTATCGATATGACTCCCGGTGACGCGGCACTCGTGAAGGGGCTTCAGTCACTTTTGGAGGCGCTCGGATTCAGCCTCAAATTCTTCGGTAAGACAACCGTAATTATCGACGGAGTGCCCGTTGATGTGAAACCGGGACAGGAGAGCGCGATTCTACAGAACACGCTGGATCTTTACAAAGAAGACGAACATAACCTCAAGCTTGAGCCGCGTGAGAAGCTCGCAAAATCCTTCTCTTGCAAAGCAGCGATCAAGGCGGGAGATCCGCTCAACCAGCCCGAAATGCATTCGCTCCTGGATCAGTTATTCGGCACCGAGATTCCGTTTGTCTGCCCTCATGGCAGGCCGGTGATCGTAAAGCTCTCCCTGGCAGAGCTTGACCGGCGGTTCGGAAGAACATCCTGATGCTCGTTTCCACAATGCCTGCCGCGCCGGGGGGGAAGAAAACTCTGACGGACGGTAAGATTCCATGAACGGATAAGTAGCAGGTCTTTGCATGATCCCAGGGATTCTGAATTTCCTGTTGTATGCGCTGTTCTTGCCGGCAATCGTACAATCACAGTCAGATGAGCAGCTGCGGCTCGCCGCGGGAAATACACAGGATCATCCCGGTTCGGGAGCCGTTTCGTTTCGCCGTCGGCAATTGGAATCCTACCCTGCATGTGCTCATCGAAACCAGGTGAATAATGTCCGAAATTCAACTCCGGATTTTCGGCGAAGTGCTTCCCCTCATCATCTATCATTTGAATCACTGCATACTGACTCCGGAGGATCTCATCAATTATCGTCGAACTTCGTCCCACCGGGAACATTTCCGGTGTCAAAGGATTTTGAAGAACCGCGGGATCAAGTCGTCGAGCGATGGAACCGGCACTACGCTCCGAATAATCTGCCGTCGGAAGATTATCCAAATGCGATCGCGTGCGACTCGAAGGGAAATGTCTACGTTGCAGGATATACCGAAGCGACCTTTACCGGAGGAGACTACCTTCTCGTTAGGTATGATTCCAGGGGAGACTCCGTTTGGACCGCGCGGTATGACGGTAGCGCGAATAGCCTCGACGAGGCTACTGCTCTCGCAGTTGATCGTGACGATAACGTTTACGTTACCGGCTATAGCCTGAGCGAAGGAAGTAATTACGATTACGTCACGCTTAAGTATCGGCCCGATGGAACGCGGGAGTGGGTTTCCCGGTACAATGGCGATGACGACAGTGTCGATGTTGCGACGGCGATTGCAGTCGATTCCTCTGCAAATGTCTACGTGACGGGTTACAGTTATACGGCCTCCGGAGGCTATGATATCGTAACTGTGAAGCACAACTCCGGCGGCTCAGTCATTTGGGTCTCACGCTACAGCGGGAAGGATACCGGTCCCGATTCCCCCTCAAGAATCATCGTGAGTAATCGCGGCGATGTTATTGTCGAAGGCTCGAGCTACGATCCGGTCGCCCAATTCGACTACATCACGATCGCATACCGGCAGGATGGGATCGAACGCTGGAACAAAAGATATAATCGGGAGAGTGGCAGCGACGATCGCGCGTCTGATCTCATGATCGATGCGGAGGGTGATTGCTATGTTACCGGTTCCTCTGCATTACCCGGCAGGGGATATGACTTTGTGACGGTCAAGTATTCCTCCGAAGGGGTTGAGGAATGGGAAAAAATCTACAACGGACCATCCAATGGAGCCGATATCGCGGCTGCGGTGGCATGTTTCGGCGATTCATTGGTGTATGTCACAGGAACGAGCCAGGGTATTTCGAGCGGTAATGACTACGAAACCATTTGCTATGACGCAGGTGGAGACGAAGTTTGGAAATCACGATACGATGGGCTTCAGCACGGCGATGATCGTTCACTTGCCATCGGGGTCGATCACTTCGGAAGAGTATACGTCTCGGGCTACAGCACCGTGAGTGCCCAGAACAAAGACATCGTAACCATTGTCTACGGACAGGGAGGAGAGCAGATCTCGGCGGCAAGATACGATGACCCGGGTCAATACATTGATATTCCGGCTGCACTCGGCATCGATTTCCAGGACAATGTCTATGTCGCCGGCAGAAGTGAAGATCAGTTGCGTAAAGGAGACGTCGTCGTTGTGAAATACCAGAGCAGCAGGGAATTCGCCCGCTACAATCGTTTTGCCGATTACGCTGATATCGCTTCACAGATCTCGACCGATCATGCCGGAAACGTGCTTGTCGCAGGAGCAGGCATCGGTCCGCAGCCCGGGTCCGGCTATGATTTTATTGTGCTGAAGTATGATTCCGGTGGGAGTCTGATCTGGTCCGCGAGCTACGATGGGGGTTTTGGCAACGACATGATTGTAGCGATGGAGATCGATACTCGTGATAATGTCTACGTTACGGGTCGGTCAACCGGTCCGGATAGCTCGATCGATTGTGTCATCATGATGTACACTCCCGCGGGCGAACGAAAATGGCTTGCTCGCTATGCCGGGACGGCGGGAAGTGTTGACATTCCGGCTGCAATGGCCATCGACCGCTACGGAAATGCGTACGTTGCCGGATCTACGGGAGCGCCATCATCACCGGCTGACTATTTGATTCTGAAGTATGACTCTACGGGTTCTCTCCGATGGACGCGGAGGTACGACGGAACGCCGCATTTGAACGATCAAGCGGTCGACCTCGCCGTGGATGTGATGGGGAATGTGGATGTTACAGGGGGCAGCGTGAGTGGAGGCACGTCGTATGATTTTACGACAATCCAGTATTCTCCTTCGGGAACATTGGTCTGGCTAAAAAGGTATGATTACCAGAATGCCTACGATTATCCCGTTGCATTGACCCTCGACGGTGATGGAGATATTTTTATCGCCGGTAAGAGCAATAGCGCCGGTACGCTGCAGGATTTCGCGATAGTGAAATACAATTCTTCCGGAGATCTGGAATGGACCGCCCGCTATGATGGTCCGTCACATAGTTACGATTTTCCGACGTCGCTGGCCGTCGATAGAAATAAAAATGTGATTGTCACCGGCGCAAGCTTTCTCCAGGCATCCTCGTTCGATTATGTGACGATTATGTACAGTCCCAACGGTTCGCAGAAATGGATTGCGCGATTCGATGGCCCTGTGCATGAGAGTGACATACCCGTGTCATTAGGAACAGACGATCACGACAATGTCTACGTTACCGGTTTCTCCGAAACTGTGGATGGAGGGAGGGACTTTGTCACACTTCGATATAATTCGAATGGTGGATCAGTGTGGAAGTCGTCGTATAATGGAGAAGGGAGGGGCGATGATGAGCCGGCTGATCTCGCCACAACCCACGACGGTTTTATTTTCGTCGCCGGCTCGAGTACGGGATTCGGCACCGGCATAGATATCGTTGTGACGAAATATGCAATGAATCAATCGAATGGAGAAAACTGGCCGGTCCGGTACACCGGTATGGGGATAAGCAGGGTGTTTGCAAAGGCTTGTGTTCTTGATCCACAGAACAATATTATGATCTGCGGGGGTAAATATACTCCGACGTCGACTCTTTCCTACACGACCGTCCGGTTCACATCCGATGGGATTCAACAATGGGAGAACGACTACGGTGACAGGTACCATTATAACGAGCCCACGGCGGTGGCCATCGGACCGACCGGGAACGTCTATGCGACCGGTCTCAGTTATGCGTTATCTGGAAACCAGGATTGCCTGACGATAAAATATGACGGAGATGGCGCCACGAACTGGATCGGTTTCTACGATGACTTCGAACAAAACCTTGATTTTGCAGCCGACCTCGTCGTCTCAGACAACGAAGAGGTCTACGTTGCCGGATATAGCTACAGCAGATCATCCGCATACGATTTCGTCATCATAAAATATGATTCCTCTGGCGCCCAAAAGTGGGTGGCTTCGTATAATGGCACCGGCAATGGAAGCGACCTCGCAAGCGCAATCGCAACGGACGAAGCTGACAATACGTACGTCACCGGTTTGAGCGACGGAGGGGGAACGGGGTATGATTTCGCGACGGTCAAGTATGACGCGGGCGGGGCGATCAGGTGGGCTGCCCGGTATAACGGTCCCGCGAACCTGGATGATCGTGCGGTTGATGTCACCGTCGACGGCGCGCGAAGTGTTTACGTCACCGGCTGGAGTGCGGGAGAGGATCATATCGATGAAATTGTTATCGTGAAATACGATTCGAACGGTGAACAACGATGGGCCGAACGTTTTCATGCTCCGGATCATGAAGGGGACCGCGCCCAGGCCATCGTGCTGGATGCTTCGCGAAATGTGTACGTCACGGGAACCAGTTTTCATTCTGGATTTCGGGACGTGGATTACGTGACCATGTCCTACGATTCCGATGGACAGGTTCGTTGGGTGCGGTATTATGATGGTCCGGCCCGGGGAGACGATGAGCCGGCGGCTCTTGCCATTGACGGGCAGGCGAATGTTTACGTCGCTGGAAAGAGCGCCGCCGATGATCTTTCCACGGATATCGTAAGCTTGAAGTATGACTCAGGCGGCGTTCTCCGCTGGGAACAACGATATCGGGGTATCGGCAGGAGCAATGATGAACCTGTCTCCATTAAGGTCGATGTCCAGGGTAACGTGTATGTTGCCGGAACGTCGGCGCAAAACGAGTGGAGTATCATGACGGTTATCAAATACGCCCAGGATGATATCGCCGGTTTTGAACCCAATCCATCCCTACCCGAAGTCTTCGAGCTCAGACAGAATTTCCCTAACCCGTTCAATCCAAGAACCGTGATTCGTTATTCGCTCCCCGCCGGGAACAAAGGGCTGCCGCCGACCAGTCACGTTTCGCTCCGCGTGTACGACCTCCTGGGTCGCGAGGTGAAGACACTCGTCGACACGAAGACCGATGCCGGTTTCAAGTCTGTGGAATGGGACGCCGGAAGTCTGCCGAGCGGCGTCTATTTCTGCCGGCTATCGGCCGGTAGGTTTACCGACGTCAAGAAGATGTTGTTGATACGATAGGCGGATGTTTGCATCTCGTTTCAATTAGATTTACATTTACGATGAAATTGTTGCAACTCTACTGATTGTTCATGTTCACCCCCTGGGTTCTTCGTCTGATCATCGCAAATCTCCTGATGTTTTTCATCAGCACCTCGGCGCCTTCCGTGAAGACTTCGCTGATGTTCGTCCCTGTCCAGATTCTTGAACGTCCATGGTCGCTCGTCACGTATATGTTCCTCCACGCTGACGTGAGTCATATCCTGTTCAATATGTTGAGTCTCTTCTTTTTTGGCCCTCGTCTCGAGCTTGTTCTGGGCAGCAGGCGCTTCCTGGGATTGTATTTTGTAAGCGGCATGGTGGGTGCATTGCTCCATTCCCTGCATTCACCGGAAACGGCGATCATCGGCGCATCTGGCGGAATTTTCGGAGTGATGCTCGGGTTCGGATATTTTTGGCCCCGCGAACCGATCTATGTTTGGGGGGTGTTCCCCGTTGAGGCGCGCTGGTTGATTGTTGGTATGACGTTGCTCACGATTTACCTCGGATTTGGATCGGGCGACAACATCGCACATTTTGCGCACCTCGGCGGGTTCCTTGGCGCCTATCTATTTCTCCGGCTTTCTTCCGGACGAACCCCTGATGTTTCGCGGCCGAAAGTTGTGGATTTACCTCAGGCGAGCAGGGAAGACGTGGAACGGTGGTCGAAAATCCCGCGCGAGAATCTTCATGTCGTTAATCGCGAAGAACTCGATCGCATCCTCACAAAAATCAATTCGGGAGGCGCGTCAACTCTCACCAGCACCGAACGGGCATTCCTTGAACGGTTCAGCTCTCAATAGGTTCTCGTTCCAATGTTACACATAACAAACGGCGATTCCCCCATACCCGGCATGCGTTCATCGGGCATCCCCGGCGACATCATTGCCTGGAGGGAAGTCTTGCACGAAGGTCCTGTCCCCGGTAATCTCAGTCTCGATGAACTGCGGCCATTACATGCACGGTTCATCGCCGACCAGGGTTGGGGAGAATATGAAAAAGTCTTGGAAGATTGTTAACGGGGTGGATAAGTGGTTGGGCGGCGTCCACCTTATCGGGAGAGACGCGGAATGGCGGTGGGACGGAAGCGAACATAAACCACGGAAGAAATCCTAATATACCGAACACAGGGTACCGATATGAATCACACATCATCACTTTCGCACTCTCTCCTCAGTCTCGGACTTATGGTATTCATCACTTTAGGATCGACAATGCATTCCACGGCTCAACAAACTCCTTCATCTCAACCGGTGAGAATTGTCATTCACGGTGGCGCAGGAACGATCCTGAAACAAAACATGACTTCAGAAATGGAAAAGGAGTATACCGACAAACTGACTGAAGCTCTGTTGGCGGGGTACAAGCTTCTCGAGGACGGTCGCCCGGCACTCGATGCTGTCGAGGCGGCCATCAAGATCATGGAGGATTCGCCGCTGTTCAATGCCGGCAAGGGTGCAGTGTTCACGCACGAAGGCACCAACGAGCTCGATGCCTCGATTATGGATGGAAAGACATTGAAGGCTGGATCCGTTGCGGGAGTCAAACATATCAGGAATCCCATCAGTCTGGCGCGTATCGTGATGGAGAAGTCGCCCCACGTGATGATGGCGGGAGAAGGGGCAGAAGCGTTTGCAAAACAGCAGGGGATTGAAATGGTTCCCCCGGAATACTTTCGAACCGAGCGTCGCTGGAATCAGCTTCAACAGCTCCTGGAAAAGGAGAAGCGCCAACAAGATTCGCTCGAACAACATAAGTTGAACGCGCTTCCGTTCGACACGAAAGAGGAGCAACTGGGAACCGTCGGATGTGTGGCGAGGGACAAGATGGGCAATCTTGCTGCCGGAACCTCAACCGGTGGAATGACGAACAAGCGATTCGGGCGTATCGGAGATTCACCAATCATCGGAGCTGGCACCTACGCGAACAACAGCACCTGCGCAGTTTCCGCGACGGGAGATGGCGAATTCTTCATCCGATCCGTTGTGGCTCATGACATAGCTGCACTATTGGATTACCGGAGTCTTCCGTTGCAAAAAGCCGCTGAGACAGTCATCGATAAGGTGGGAAAGCTGGGTGGAACGGGGGGCGTCATTTGTCTCGATAGCAAAGGCAACATCGCCCTGGTTTTCAATTCGGAGGGGATGTATCGTGCGTATATGGATGAGACTGACAAACCGGTGGTGCTGATCTACAGGTAGTGATCCATGATTCCTATTACTTTTGTTGGAAAAAAAGGATTTTTTGCATATATTAAGACCAATCTTGCGGAACCCGTAGCTCAGCTGGTAGAGCAACGCCCTTTTAAGGCGTGGGCCGTGCGTTCGAATCGCACCGGGTTCACAAGTTCAGTTAAAAGTTAAAAATGCCAAGCGAAAAGTTAAAAAGCGCCAATTTTGCACTTTTCACTTTTAACTTTGCATTGACTAGCGCGAGTGGTGGAACTGGCAGACACACCATCTTGAGGGGGTGGCGCCCGTAAGGGCATGCGAGTTCAAGTCTCGCCTCGCGCACTGAATTTGCTTTTGATTTTTCACAAACGTATCTTTAGCTCACGATGAGGTTGCTGGTCAGAAGTCTAATTTACCTGGTGATATTCTCCTCTGTGTGTGCCATTCCGGCCGTGTCGGAGATCATCAAATCGGGATCGTTCCAGGCATCAAGTGACGGCGTTAACGTCACCCTCCGCTGGTATACAGAGGACGAAGCGAAGGTCGTACGCTTTGAAATCGAGCGGCGCTCGGGAACTACTTCAAGCTTTACCATGATCGGCGATCTGGACGCCAAGGGTCCGTCGCTATACGAGTTCGTCGACAATTCGGCATTTCAAAAGATTGTCACGGTGTACCAGTATAGGGTTAAAGTTGTTTATTCGAACGGAGTGACTCCAACCTACTCAAGTATTGTCACGGTCTCTCACACGGTCTCCGGTGTCAGGCGGACATGGGGAAGCATCAAAGCCATGTTCCGATAAACTTCAACATGAAGTCCGACTGCCCGACATGAAGAGCGATAGGTGTTCGCTCTTTTTCCATTTTTAGGCCGAATCTCCTGAGATGATGATCAAGAAAAAGCTGGTTCTGGCATCGGGATCGCCACGCAGGCGTGCGTTACTAAGACAGATCGGCATGTCATTCGAAGCCAGGGAAAGCGGTGTTCACGAAGCCGGCGTTTTGAATTTGAGTCCGGGCGAGCAGGTCATTGCACTATCAACCAGAAAGGCCGCCACGGTCGCGTCCGGGGAGAGCAATGCCATCGTTGTTGGTGCAGATACGATTGTGCTGATCGATGGAAGCGTTCTCGGTAAGCCATCATCCCATCAGGAGGCAAGGAACATGCTGGCAACTCTCAGCGGGAGATCTCACGAAGTGTACACGGGATTCACATTAGTCGACTGCCCTTCCAGCAAATCGGTCTCGGCTCTCGAAGTCACGAAGGTGACGTTTCGTGTCCTCGACGAAGATGAGATTGAAGAGTACGTCCGATCAGGCTCACCGATGGATAAGGCGGGGGCGTACGGCATTCAAGACGATTATGGCGCCGTCTTCGTCGAAAGGGTCGAAGGATGTTTTTACAACGTTATGGGTTTTCCCCTTGCAAGATTTTATTCTACTTTGAAGGACTTCCAGCAACAATTGAAAATTTGAAGGCGCTTATGGATAAGAAGATTCGTGTCCTGATCGCGAAAGCGGGACTTGACGGTCACGACCGTGGCGCCAAGGTGATCGCAGCAGCTCTGCGGGATGCCGGCATGGAAGTCATCTACACCGGCCTGCGCAAGACTCCGGAGATGATCGTAGAGGCCGCCCTCCAGGAGGATGTCGACGTGATCGGCATCAGCCTCTTGAGCGGAGCCCACATGACGATTTTTCCGCGGGTGTTAAGCCTGATGAAGGAGAAAGGCTTGAATGACAGACTTCTCTTCGGCGGAGGAATTATTCCTGATCAGGACATTAAGACGCTAAAATCGATGGGGGTTGGTGAATTGTTTACCCCGGGCGCCTCGACGCTCGACATTATCGACTACGTGAAGAAATGGTGCCTTGCAGGACGGACTGTTTGAGCAAATGATGCTGCAGATAGTTTGCCCCGAACCAGGTTCTCTGCACAACCAGGGAATTCGGAAGTTCCACAGTTGTCGTGCTGTCACTTACCCTCATCCAGCCAGATTCTTGGTTCGAGGGGTGCGGGCTCGCCGGGGGGCGACTCGGTTCCGACCAGCCGGTTGACCGGCTCCGTAAGAATGGTGATACCGTCGGCCGAGAAACCGAAAAGATCGTCTACAGAAAAAATCGAGCGGAAATCTTTCGGCGTGAAGAACACTTCGAACTTCTCAGCAAATTCTTTCAACCTTCTCAGGTAATATGCAACGTTTTCGTCGGGGAAGTTTGGGTCCCACTCCTCTGCAAGTTTACAACTTTCGAAACTCTTGACGTTCTCATCCCCCCCGGTAATGTAAAACGAGATTCTGTCTCCCTGCTTCCAGTTGATGCCGGCGGCAAGTGCGACTTCATACGACGCCGACCGGTTCCTGGCACCCGATTCGATCGCCTGGAGATAGTGTTCCTCACCTTCCTTTAATGTCTCGGTGCGCGAAAAGTCCATGACGGCAAGTTTGTGTTCAGAGATCGCACGGTGAACACCCAGATACAATTCGTGAAGCTGGCCGATATTGTTGTCCAGCAACGCATGGACGCAGGCTTCAATAAATATTCGTCCGAATTTTTCAATACTGCGGGACGTCAATGAAGAGCCGCGCATCTTGACTTTGTGATCGTATCCGAGCAGGGCATAATTCTTCATCTTGTAGCTTAAGATTGATTGATATCTGCCGTTAATGGCGAGATGTATCCCGCCGGGCAGATCCCTGGCAACTGTCCGAACAAATTGCTCCTCGTCCGCGCCGTCCTTGACCGTTGGAGGCGGAACGAAGAAAATGCCGTCGGTATCGACTTCAACAACGGTGCCATGAAGCGCTGTGATTGACGCAATGAGATGCCGCAGGATACTCTGTCCGGTCTGCGTGACTTTGTCGGCGGCTGGATAATCGCTGAACAATGCACGGTTATATCCCAGGTATCCATAGAACGAGTTAATGAGAATCTTGTACGAGGACTGCATTGCATCGAGTTTGGTTTTCCTGACCGTATCGGTTGCCGCCCTCATGTTCCGTTTCGCTTCGAGACGCATCCTGGTCAGGGTATCCAGCAATGAGAGGAACACGCCCAACCGTTCATTTCTCGGAGCAATTCGCTCGCTCAGCATGATGGAAGGATACAGCGACTCGACGTCGACATCCAGGATCGGCCCCAGCACGCCTGTGTAGAAAATATCCGTGTACCCTCCGCCGGTTTGCGTCCCGGAGTCTGGTCGCGGGACCGATTCTTTTTGCCTGATATATTCGCGCAGAAGAAGGGATTCGATCTTTGTTGCAGAACCGAGTCGTGCGGCGGCGCCATAATTGAAGGGTATCATCTGCGTGAGATAAAATACGCTCGGTGAAAGATACTCGCTCAGCAAGCGGGTTTCATACACATCGTCCAGTGCATAGTGCAACAGCGGCTCCGGCTCGTGATCCCAATACCATGATATGCGCTCGGGTGCAATGTACGTGCGGTCAGGCCTGGCAAATCCGAAATGCTGTGCCGCATACTTCAAGCCATAACTCTCCAACGACCGTTTCGATGTGTCGTACCCCTGGAGAAGCATCCAGGTGTCGATGATGTGCCTGCCAGCGATTTCGCATGTCGTGTAGTCGATCGAGCGTTCGGCGAACGACATCCTGCCATCGAAGGAATGAGGGATGGAGCGGTCGCGGCCGACCGCAAATTGAATGCCGTGGAGCTCACACCGCTTCAATATGTACGGCAGATCGAAATTGTAGATATTGTGTCCCTCGATCACATCCGGGTCTTTTTCGCCGATAATGCGAACAAGCTCCAGTAGCATCTCTTTCTCCGGCATGTGTTTGCCGGAGACGACGTGTTCCCATCCCCGGTTATCGGAGAGCGCGATGAGAATGATCTGGTCTTCGAGCCTGTTCGCATTGCTGAACGTCGAGCCGTGCCTGGAATACGTTTCTATGTCGAGCTGCAGCCGATGCAGATCTTCGAATTCCATCCCTTTGAACAGCGTCACTCCCGTTTGCAGAAGGAATTGTGAAACCGGATCCGCGCGAAGATGAAGAATAGGGAGATCGGCGTACGATTGAGCGGGGGTGACTGCGCTGCTGTTATGCCGGGAGATGATGTGATGAACGGCATCCCACATATGAGACCATCGCTCGAACGCGCAGAGAAAGCGGAAGTAATGTTCTCCGCTCAGCTTCTTGATCCAGTGCTTTGCGGAAAAACCCTCGAGAAAGGATGGATCGGAGAGGTAAAAGAACGGATAGAACGGAACATTCCGCGCCCGGAGCGCGCCGGACGTCTTCCCATAGACCTGCATTGTGCCATCCGACGAATGATTGATGGCGACAACGTGTGTCTCGGCGTTATAACCATAAAGAGAAGGATCGCTCACACGACGGGTATCACGGTTGCTTGAATTTCCGTATGAAGGGCTCGAGCAGATCGATGGGAACCGGGAAGAGAATCGTAGAATTCTTATCGGCTGCTATTTCCGTTAATGTCTGCAGGAAACGTAATTGCAGGGCAATCGGATTCACGGCTATGACGGCGGCGGCATCGGACAGTTTCTGGCTTGCCTGAAATTCACCTTCGGCATGGACAACTTTTGCGCGCCGCTCACGCTCGGCTTCAGCCTGCTTGGCCATCGCGCGCTGCATTTCAATGGGAAGGTCGATTTGTTTTACTTCAACATTGGAAACTTTGATCCCCCACGGTTCGGTGTGTTCATCGATGATAATCTGAAGCTCCTGGTTGATCTTATCCCGCTGTGAGAGTAGCTCGTCGAGCTCAGATTGTCCAAGGATGCTGCGGAGCGTGGTCTGGGAGAGCTGCGAGGTGGCGAACAGAAAGTTTTCCACCTCAACGATGGCTTTTTCGGGCTGGATAACTCTGAAATAGACCACGGCGTTCACTTTGATCGAGACGTTGTCCTTTGTTATAACATCCTGCGGTGGCACATCGAACACCACGGTACGGAGGCTGACTTTCACCATTCTATCGACCATGGGAATCAAAAAAATAATACCGGGGCCTTTCGAGCCAATCAACCGTCCCAGCCGAAAAACAACGCCACGCTCATACTCGCGAAGGATGCGGATCGCATTCGACAGGATGATAACCCCGAAGAAGACAAGAATAGCAACGAGAACAGAAAAAGTTTGCATTTACATCTCCATGACGTGTGATTATAATTTGCGCACTTTGAGTTTCAGATTTTCGATCGATTCAGTTTTCACTTTAGCGCCTTGTTCGATCGTCCCCTCCAGGCTTATCGCATGCCAGATCTCACCATGGATCCGTACGCTTCCTTCCGGCTGCAGGGCTGTAAACGCTTCACCGACCAGGCCAACCATTCCCTGGGTACCTGTGACCGGTTTCCGGCGCTGGGCCTTCAATCCCAGTCCAATGATAAAGATAAAAAACGTCGCTGTCACAAGAACCGTGAGTGCGATGATTTCCCATGATAGCCCGATGATGTCGAGAGTTGATTCCGTACGCACGAGCATGATCGAGCCAAGGATAAGACATACAATGCCGCCGATCGTCAGGAGGCCGTGGCTCACAATTTTTATCTCGAGGACGAAAAGAATGACTGCGAAAACGATCAGGGAGACACCGGCATAATTAATCGGGAGAGTGTGGAACGAATAAAATGCCAGC
>DASYTP010000301.1:0-6620 GCA_036002145.1 Bacteroidota bacterium
ATGGTCCATGGTCGTTCCGGCCCCTCAATTTATCTTGAGGGAATTAATGCATTTCTCGAACGCCGGGAAGTAGACGTCCTTCTGCGGTGCGAACCAGTTGAGAGTCCCGCGGATGACTTTGTCGTTCTTCACGACAAAGTATGCGCGGCTGTTAATATTGCTGACCGGAGAATAGTCGACCCAGAATGCCTGGTTGCCATCGATAGTCGAGTTGCCCTTCGCCTTCGCCTTGTACCTCGACTTGTTCTGTTCCCACACCTTTTCCACCGTCAATCCCTTCGCCCCGAATACGTCGATGTGGATGCTGCAGTCGCGCCGGTCCGCGCGCATTTCCATCGCAAAGTCATTGTTCCCTTTCTTCACATCCACCATCTCCAGATTCTCAGGGTAACTCATTGTGAAGAATGCCGACTTGTAGGTATCTTCATTGGGAGAAGGAGCCCAGACGTCCGGTTTTTTTAGCACGATCACGGGAAGTTCATACGATTTTACCATCGCATCGAAAACTGCAGCATGCGCGCCAAACTGTTCTCCGAAGCCGACAAGGTGGAGTTTGTAGAGCGCCGTATCCCCTGGGATGAATATTTCGAAACCTGTAATGTTCGTCTTGGACGTCACCTTGATGGAGTACGGGACTTTCGTCGCCGGTTTCCCGGCTACCGTGGTTTGCTCATCGGGGCCCAGTGTAAGTGTCTCGCTCTGCTTTAGCTCCTCTTTGTTCGCGGCAATCAGGTCGGCTGCGGTCTTACCGTCGTAGCGAACCACTTCGGCAGTAACCATTGCCCCTTCAATGCCCGACGCGGGGTTCTGAAACTTGTCGATGATTTCCTGAGACTTCGCAAAGACTGCCTTGCCCGTTGTTCCGAGCTGTTTCCAATCCATGGGGTACTTGATCTTGAAGCCGTAGCCCGGGTCTTTGTACTCGGACATTTCACCGACAGGCACAGGCTCGGTCTTTTTCTCCGGGCATCCGGCAAAGAAAACCGCGACAAGGGCGATGGAGACGACGATGGATTTCATGGAGAGTTTTCCTTTTTGTGAAAGTGAATATTACGACCTGGGGACGACAACATTATACCAGAACTTTTTTTCTCTGCTGCCGACTTCGTCGATATGGAGATGCTTGAGCTCGGTGTATTCGTGCAAGCCTTCGATGCCGAATTCCCTTCCGATGCCGCTCTGCTTGTATCCGCCGAAGGGGGCTTTCTCCGAAATCAGATGCCATTCGTTGATCCACACAGTGCCTGCGCGGAGGCGTTTTGCGATGGCCAGTGCTCTCTCCTTGTCGCGTGACCACACGCCCCCACCGAGCCCATAGGTGGAATCATTCGCCATGGCCACGGCATCTGACTCTGAAGCGTATTTGATGACGGAGAGGACCGGACCGAAGATTTCTTCCTGTGCGATCTTCATTTTGTTCTCGACAGCGGTAAAAATTGTAGGTTCGACGAAGAACCCCTTCCTGAGCTCGGCGGATTGTGGTATCGATCCGCCCACCGCAAGCTTCGCACCTTGCTCGATTCCGCTCCCGACATACTCCATGACGCGGTCACGTTGTTTCGAAGAGACAAGTGGACCTGTATCGGTCGCCATCTCCTTCGGATCGCCGGGCTTCATCTTCCTGGTTTTTTCGACCATGCGGTTCACGAATTCGTCATGCAGTTTTTCAGGCAGAAACAATCGCGTTCCTGCTTCGCAGCATTGACCCTGGTGATAAAAGATCGCATAGAGCGCACCGTCGACAGCCATTTCCAAATCGGCGTCTTCCAGGACGATGTTCGCTGATTTTCCGCCGCATTCCAGGGTGCATTTCTTCATCGAGGCGGAGGCGAGATGCATCACCCGTTTTCCGATGAGTGTCGAGCCCGTGAACGAGATTTTGTCCACCATCGGATGGGATGCCAGTTCTTCTCCGGCGTCTTCACCGAAGCCGGGGATGATGTTCACGGTTCCGGCGGGGAACCCCGCCTCGTGTACTATTTTTGCCAGCTCCATGGCGGTTGCAGGCGTTACTTCGGATGGTTTCAGCACTACGGTGTTCCCGGCGGCGAGAGCCGGACCCAACTTCCAGACCGCCATCTTCAGAGGAAAATTCCACGGGATGATCGCGCCGACGACGCCGACGGGCTCACGGAGCAGCAAATTCTGGCTGAATCCCGGTTTTGAGAGTCCGTCCACTGTTCCCGCAAAATCCATTGCTGCGAGCTTCGAAAAATAATTCATCGCGCGTGCGCTGAGGAAGACGTCCTCCTTCGCTTTGCGAATTGTTGAGCCGGAGTCTTCCACCTCCAGCTGCTCGAGGTCGTTTTTGCGCTCATTGATTTTGTCGGAGACTTTCTTGAGGAGCGCGGCGCGTTCCTCCTTCGGCATCCCGGTCCAGGGCCCTGTATCGAATGCCTTCCGGGCCGCGACGATCGCACGCCGCGTATCTTCGGCGTTCGCCCGTGCGACCCGCGCAACGATTTCCTGATTGAAGGGGTTGATGGTTTCGAAGGTCTGCTTCGACGCGGAAGGGACAAACTCTCCATCTATATAGAGAAGATACTCTCGCACGCGGTTACTGCCCTCCCAGTCGTCCGTAGATAGAGAGTGCAAGAATGATGAGCAGCAGGACCGGCATGACGAGATAAAAAAGAGAGATTTGCCTGTCGTAGGCATTCAGCAGATCCTGCGAATTCGGAGGCGCTTTGCCTGAAGCCATTTCCTGTACGAGCGTCCCGCGTTTTTTTGCCTTGATCCCGAACAATGTTCCGCTGATCACGGCAATGGCGAAAAACATGATCTTCGCGGTGAGCCATCCGGCATCGAGAAGGCCGTAGCCGAGCGCATGCATATTGCCGATTCCGGTAACAAGCATGACAACGATTGCCACCGGGCTCAATAACCCGATAGGCCTCAGGGCCCGGAGAATAATCGCCTTCGATTGAAGATCGGCGGACTTACTGTACTGACGGTTGAGTATGAATCCGGCGACGTTGATGGTCATGAGAAGACCGAATCCAAGAAAATGGAAGAGCAGCGTTAATTCACGTGCCACGATGGGATCCTTTCGGAATTCCTCTATTCGTTCTGATAATCCCCGGGGGTACCCGGGTGCGAGAAAAGTCGGACGATAAGATACGAAAAGTTTTTGAGAGTCTCAAACAAGTCACCGACAGTTGACGGTTCGTGGTTTGTGGTTAGAGGAGGAATGGAGTCATGGAGTAGTGGAATATTGGAATAATGGGGTGATGTTGGATGTTAGATGTCAGATGTTCGATATTCGTTGCGTTCGACAGTAATCTATTTCGTCAAAACGATCTTTTTTGTCTCCCGGTACATTGGTTTTCCTGACGCATCCGTCACCGTCAATCGTGCATAATACATGCCACTGGGTGAATTTAAAGCATTCCACGTTAGGGTATAGTATCCGGCTTCCTTCGCTTCATTCTCAAGCACGGAAACCTCTCTTCCAAGGAGATCAAAAATCTTCAGAGAGACAAATCCGCCCTCGGCAATCCGCAATCCGAAATCCGTAGTTGGGTTAAAAGGGTTTGGATAGTTTTGTGAGAGAAGGTGGACCGTGGGGATGTTCGATGTGCGATCGCCGCCATTCGCCTGCTCATCCGGCGGCGCGGGCGGCAGCTCAGAAGTCGGGACAATGGTAATACGCGTCGATGGATTCGCGAAGGAGGAAGAAAGTATCAGCTCACCGGGCAATGATGCCTTCACCCAATATCCTCTGCCCGGCTTGATCGTATCTGCGATCGTGTATCCGGAATCCGCCGAGTACCCGAAAAAATTCGAGAGTACATTTGTCACAGGCGTTACCGATGCCGAGCTCACTGCGACGGGAGAGCTGATCGAGCCGATCAGGTTCCACCGCGATGCGAGCGGAAAAGCGTCCGATGTAATCAAAGGGCCAAGGGCCGGCAGCGTGCGCGCTTCATTGTACTTGATCCAGTAGCCCACCCCCTCGGAGACCGTGTCGGCTTCCACGTAGCTTGCCTCATAGGCGAAAGCATGCGAAACCGAGTGCGGAAAATTCGTCGAAGCGTCGGGATTATCCGGAGTGACCGGAATGGAAACGAGATTCCAGCCCCCCGTAACATCGAATGAAGTCAGTGCCACCGCAAAAGTCGCATCGCTTTCATCGAATACGGTATTATTGTATAAGTCCACCAACCTGATAGACGCTGCCCCTATGTAGCTCAGCGGCACGGTCCAATCATACGACCCGATGGAGGCCGTGGTATCGGCGACAATCGTCGACCAGTTTGCGCCCGCGTCGGTGGAGAATTCGATTCTCAAGGAATCGACGAGCGTACTGGACCAGACAATCTGCTGGACGGATCCCCCCTGCCAGACCTCGCCTCCGTTGGGATCCGCCAGTGTAATCGAGGCAGAGTTAAAGATCGTAAATGCGGCATTGCTGATATCGATCCGAGTTGTATCTGCGACGTCGCGTACGCGAATGCGGGCCTGTGACGTGGGCGTTGCCGGCACGTTCCAGGGGTAGGAACCCGGCGATGCAGGAACCCTGGCAATATCGATCCAGGTGGAGCCGTTGTTTGTTGAGTACGAGAGATCGAGGCTATCCGTGCATTGCCAATTCCAGGTGATCGGTACCTGGGAAAATATTTTGAATGATTCGCCTCCGTTCGGAGCGGCGACCGCCGGTCCCGGACGGACGAACGTAAACGTATCCTGTGACGAGATCTGATTCGCCTCGTCCACGGTGATGAGCTGCCATGAAAACGTTCCGGTCCCGAGGACACCCGGATTCGCGAGTGTGAAGCTCGTATCGGTTCCCACCTTAAACGTTGAGTCGATTGACGGACCTTTCACCCGCAACCAATATTGAAGCGGATCTTGTGCCGGATCGGCCACCCGGCTCCAGCGGAACGTCAGCGGGTCGCCGGAGCACATGACAATTTGGTCGGCTGGTTCGAACAAGCTTGTCGGCGTTCGTGCCTGCAGACTGTCGAAGGTGAAGATATACAATCCGTTCTGCATATCTCCGGCTGTGACTTTGCCGGACCAGAAATACGGGTAGACGGCCCACACGCCTTCATAACCCGATAGAGTGGAAGTGTCATACCATCCCGCGGTGGCAGGCGTTTCGGGTGAGCCCATATCGACGACCACGATGCCTGCAGTGTAATATGCCACGTAGGCATACTTACCACGTACGAAGACGTTATGTTCGATGTCCGATGGATTGAATTGATACGTTGTCGTCGGTTCCGGCGGCGGAGTTGGGATTGAGCTGAGATCCCAGATCTTCAGCGATTTCACCGTGTTTCCAATCTCGTCGGTTGTGATCGCATACCGGCCATCGGATGTTGTCCAGACATTATGCGTGCCGCTTCCGTCGTAGCTGATCGTTGCGATGTGTGCAGGGGCCGCTTTGTTTGCAACGCTGCCGATATTCAGTCCTCCGCCTTGGTAGATCGACGCCGCATAGATAGTGTCGTGACGCACATAACAATCATGAACGTAACGCTGGTTGCCGGTTCCCGGGGGTTGATATTCACCCAGGTATTGCGGGTTGTTCAGATCGGCCAGACTAAAGATCAAGACACCACCGGGGTACCAGTTTGCGCAACCATTCAAATACATGTAGCCGTCGAATATTTCGATGGTGTGCGATTTGGCGGTGTTCTTTGTACCGCTTGTGTAGACGAAATTTCTCACCAGATCGATGCTGTTCGGAAGAAGCGAAAGGTCGACGATCTGCACCCCGAGGCCGCCCTCGCTCACGATGTACAAATGATCTTTGTAGGTGCGCATTTCCCGCCAGATCGAGGTGGGGCCTGCGACGTGCGCTATCTCATGAATGTTGGCGGTATCCGTTATTTCAATGATTGCTGTGCCGGTCGCGGTCCCAAGAATCGCATATTCCCTGCCATCCGGTCCAACATACCCCCACGACCCGGAGTATGAGACGCCGCTTGTCGTTCCATGTTTATGATCGAAGGTCTTAAGAAGATGGAGACCGTTCTGCGAAAAAACCGCAGGAGCCGCGAGAAGAGTGAGGAGAAGAGCTATGGTGTTACGCATGGAATACGATGTCCCCGATGATGATCCAGAATTGTGCCACGCAGTTGACTGCTTCTATAGGGTACGAAAATCGGGGGTGAAGTACAAATTGAGCGTCTTGTCAAGAAGCTGCAAGCTTTCCCCTGATCGACGCACGTGGTTCTCAAAGTTGAGATGGAATAGGTCGTGCGCTTCTTAATAATGAGAATTGACTAAGGGTGGAATCTCGGAACCGGTAAATAGTGGCGCCCTCCGTGTGGTACAATTTTTGTTCTAATTTTTTAGTAACTTCGTAACAGCGTAATCGGGCATGCACCGGAATTCCCGAACTCTTACAGAATTTGTCTCCAATGTGAAGAGATGCTGCAAACGTATGCTTCTCATAATGCGCTTCATCGAATCACGAGCACTTTCATTCTCGGCCTCATATCGCTCTCCCTTTCCAACGCACAAGTGGAATCGCAGACGACGGTATTTGAATTCGTTGATTCACTCCAGCGCCGCAAGGATACTTTTTACGAGAAGTTGCATTCCCGCGCAAAGCCGCCGGGAGTTGAATCACCAGCTGACAGTGCCTTCACAGTCCTCGGTCGCTGGGC
>DASYTP010000302.1:0-3826 GCA_036002145.1 Bacteroidota bacterium
TTTGTTTTGATTACCATATTAAGAAATGCGATGGACCCTGTGAAGGGTTGATTTCACAAGACGCATACAACGCGATGATAGGCGAGGTGGTGCAGATACTCAAGGGGAAGACCTCGAGCCTGGTCAAAACCCTGAGGGAAACCATGGAGCAAGCTTCGGCAGCACAGCGATTTGAGGCCGCGGCATCGCTCCGCGATAAAATTCGTGCGCTGAGCGTTTATACGGATCGGCAGAAGGTGGTCGATCCGGATATCGTTGACCGGGACCTCTTTGCGCTTGCAGCAGACGGGGATGACGCGTGCGGCGTTGTCTTTAAAGTGCGTGACGGCAAAATCATCGGACGGCATCATTTCTATATGGCGGGAGTGGAAGGAAAGGAGGAGAAAGAGATACTCGAGCAGTTCCTCGAACGTTACTATCTCGATGCCCAGGATATCCCCCGCGAGATCTTTCTGCCCATTGAAATCGAAAGCACCGAGACGGTGGAGCGGTGGCTGGCGACGCGAACCGAAGAGCCGGTCCGTATCGTCGTTCCAAGGATTGGAGAAAAAGCGAAGCTCCTGGCAATGTGCAAGAACAATGCGACGCTCCTCCTCGGCATGCTCAAGCTTCAGAGGCAGAAAAACCGGGAGGTGGTGCCGGCTTCTCTGAAAGCGCTTCAGCGGGATCTGCGGCTCGCAAAGCCCCCTCGCCGGATCGAATGTTTCGACATCTCAAACATTCAGGGGGCAGACAGTGTGGCGTCGATGGTCGTATTCGTGGACGGGAAGCCGAGGAAATCGGCATACAGAAAATTCAAGATCAAAACGGTCCAGGGCCCGAACGACTTCGCGAGCATGCAGGAAGTGATCGGACGCCGATATACACGGTTAATCGAAGAACACGGAGAGATGCCGGGCCTCGTGGTTGTCGACGGCGGCAAGGGTCAGCTCTCCAGCGCAACGGGAGTACTTGAGAAATTAGGTCTGAGGAATCGCGCCCCGAATCCGGATCTACCGATTATCGGTTTGGCGAAACGGCTCGAGGAAGTATTTGTCCCCGAAGCAGTCGATCCGCAATCGATCTCAAAAACTTCTCCCGGCTTGAAGCTTCTGCAGCGCATTCGGGATGAAGCTCACCGCTTTGCGATCACGTACCATCGAACGTTGCGGACAAATCGCACCCTCCGCACGGAGCTCGATCTGATCGAAGGTGTCGGGAAGAAACGGGCAAAAATGTTGTTGGAGCTGTTCGGCTCGGTGCAGGGGGTGAGGTTTGCGACTGCCGAGCAGCTCGCAGAAGTTGTGGGGGAGAAAGTCGCCACCCGGATTAAAGATTACTTCGGAGAGGACGAAGAGCCGGGTACTGAAGGTTGACTGAAATATATGAGGGGCAATCCAGGCTGAAAACGGGTTTGGATGCTGCAAAATGCTGGATTCAAGGAGGTATGGAATTTCGTGAAGAGACGGATCACACGTCACTTGACAGGGTTCGGAAAGTTATCTACATTAGTGGCCAATATGAAGAATTCACTTATAAGGAGCTTGTAAATGCCCGGAATTTTCAATCGCATACTCACCGCGAAGATCTTCACGTTCTTCTGGTACATCATACTTATAGCGCTGATTATCGTGTATGGATTCGGGACCTACCATGCCTACCAACATTCATTGCTCCTGACGTTTGTGAGCGGATTCCTGGTAGTTCCGGCATTCTATTATGCGTATGAAGGCTACACGGCAGAGCACCATCCTTGCGTGGTAGAGGGATGTTCCCATCTTTGCATAGAAGCTTTCGACACCAAGGAGGGACGCCTTTATATTTGCGATGAGCACGTCGATCTGTATAAGAACCGAATCAACCGATAGCAATTCCGGCTCGCGGTATCAGACGTTTTACAGGACAAAGCCCTGCCTGAGAGCAGGGCTTTTTGTTTTTCACCGGAAATCTGGTTAAATTTTGAATGAATTTTGAGCGACTTGTTCATCGGACGATTAGCTCAGTTGGTTAGAGCGTACGGTTCACATCCGTAAGGTCGTAGGTTCGAGCCCTACATCGTCCACACGCCATGGAAGTCTACGCCGCATCAAGTTCGCGTATGATTGCTTCCGACATCTCACGCGTATTCACACCATGAGCAGGGTTGAGATCGCGCGTAACGTCCTTACCTTCTTTTACCACCCTTGCCACCGCTCCCTCAATTGCAGCTGCCGCGTTGAATTCCCCGATATGTCTCAGCAACATGGCCGTTGCGAGGATGATCGCGCTGGGGTTCGCGAGGTTCTTTCCTGCAATATCCGGCGCGCTGCCGTGAACCGCCTCGAACATCGCCACCTTATATCCGATGTTTGCACCCGGCGCCAACCCCAATCCGCCGACGAGCCCCGAACATAAGTCCGAGAGAATGTCTCCAAAAAGGTTTGTTGTCACAATGATGTCGAACTGGTGCGGGTTCATCACAAGCTGCATACACATATTATCGATGATGCGGTCGTTCGATTCAATCTCCGGATACTCGGCGGCGATCTGCTTTCCGGTATCGAGAAATAATCCACCCGTATATTTCAGGATGTTTGCCTTGTGGACGATCGTAACTTTCTTGCGTTTTTGCCTGCGCGCGTGCTCGAACGCATAACGGAGAATGCGCTCGGAGCCCGAGCGCGTAACCACACCGATCGTCTCAGCCGCGCTTTTCGCGGAATCAATGTAATGTTCGATGCCTGCATAGAATTCTTCCGTATTTTCCCTGATGACAATGAGATCGATGTTTGTCCAGTTGCTATTCACACCGGCGAACGATCTCGCGGGGCGGAGGTTGACATAGAGATCGAATTCCTTTCGAAGTGCAACGTTGATGCTGCGAAATCCCGTCCCGATGGGAGTGGTCAGAGGTCCTTTCAGTGCCACCTTGTTGCGCTGAATCGATTCGATGACTTGTCCGGGTAATGGGTCCCTAAACTGCTCGATGGCCGTCAGGCCGGCCACATGCCGCTCCCAATCAATCTTCACACCGGTGGCTTCCACGACATTCACCGCTGCTTCCGTAATTTCTGGTCCTATCCCGTCTCCGGGGATGAGTGTTACTGTGTACATGCACATTCCTCAAAGTAATGAATGAGAAATGTAACGAAAATTAGGGACTCGCACAATTATATTACGATCTCGATTGAAAGATACGCCGAGTTTCGTCGAACGCGGAGGCAAGTTTCCCTGGAAGAGAGAACGCAAAGCGATTATATCGATACATGTCCATGAACAACTCTTCCGAATCGTTCTCTGCGGTCTTCACGAGGTTTTGCAGGAATTGGAAATGTTGCGTCGAGACGGTCGACGAGGGCAGGTTGAGCCTTAGCATGGCCCTGCCGACGAGCTGCGTGAGAAATAACGTCGTCGCCATCAATCGATCATGATGCCGCGGCGACATTCGTACGACGTTGAGGTGCAATCGTTCGAGAACCGTTCGGATATGTTTCAGTCGTGCCGATGGCATTCTGACGGGACAGAGGATGATCGTTCGGCTGCGCATGCTGTCGTTGGCACTATCCGGTCCGAACAGCGGATGCGTTCCCAAAATGAATACATCCCGCGGGAGTAATCGTTCCATCCACCGGATCGGTTGTTCCTTCACGGAACAAACGTCGCAGACGAGAGTCCCGGGTGTCAGCAACGGCGCGATGGTCCTCAACACGGAGGGCGTTCGATTGATGGGCACCGCGAGGATGATGACCGGCTTTCCCGCCGCCTCATCGAGCGAGATTCTGCGGATGCCTTTCTCGATGTTCCTGATCCTGCGGGAGTCGAAAACGGAGACACGAAATTGCTTCTTGAGATGATGCGCCGCACACCT
>DASYTP010000303.1:0-9980 GCA_036002145.1 Bacteroidota bacterium
GGGGCTATGTGCCTTGCCCCTCGTGAAGGCAACAACCGCCGCATAGCCGTGAGCTGCCGAAGTTCTTGGTTGCGCAACATCGGGAGGCTCCTCGGCATAAATGGTGAAGCGAAGAAGTGACGGACGGGTCTCTTGCGCCGATTTGGGACGCACCAGTATTGCAGAAAGGTGAGTCTTGTCAGGAGTCATGATGGTGACATCCTTATCCACGATATAACGGCGGGCATCATCTTCAGCTGCAAGTGAATCAACAAGCCGCACCCAAGCGTCCAATGATCTGAAGAAATGATATTTGCGGAGAAGATCTATCGCGTCCGTGAGCGTTATCGATCCTTTTCCTTTATGCTTTTCCAACGCTGCACGGAAGTCATTACGAGCGCGATTGAGATTACCCCCAAACCAGGGAAGGGCCTCGGCGGCACGCATATTGTCAAATTGACTGAATGTTTGCCGAAACTCTTGTCTGAAGGCTTCATCGAACAGAATGTTTGTCGATAATTCCCTCGCCCTGGATTTTGCCTCGATCGCGAACGGAAGAAGGCGCGGAACACCCATTGAATCCGTTATTTTTCTCAACGCCATCAGTTCTGTCAGAGAACTGGACGCTTGCGCGTATGCTCCTGCAACGACTTGCATGCGAAAGACAACGTTGAGGAACTTCTCCCGAGGTAATTCCTGATAGACTGCTATTGCCTGTTTTGCGAGTACAGGCATTGCTTGAGCAATCGATGTGTCATTTTCTAAAACCAAAGTGGGAAGAGTAAGTTCTTGTGCGAAACCCCTCAATGCTCCAGCCAGCAATAATGTAGAAACACAAAGTGAAATTCTTATAAGCATTTTAGTTTTATCCCTTCGACTAAATGGCTTTCGATTGTGTGGCGTATAACACCTTTAATGACGATTTTCGTTTTCCTTCCAGCGGATGGAGTAATAACGTCATATGTCGTTGTTCATCCTCCTGACTGATAAGCAATATAAGGCAAATCCATCGAATTCTCAACGAGGCTTGCGGCATAGCTCCGCCTCAAGGAAAAAAAGCCGGCTCCATCCCGATACGTCGGAACAGAGCCGGCTGGTAGAAGTTCGTTAGTATGCTAGAATGTCAGTACTTTGGTATTTTAGCAGTTGAGATTTTCCAAGATTCAAGTTTCAAGATTCAAGGATCGGGCATCGAGCATCAAGGATCGAGCATCGAGGATCGAGCCCCGCCACTACTTGACCAAGTTCGCCTTCAGCGTCGAAACAACCCTGCCTCCGACACTCAGCCGATAGAAATACGTTCCGCTCGCAGCGTTCCCGGCGTTCCATTTCGCAACGTGTACGCCGGCGGTTTCCTCCCCATCGACGAGCGTCTCAACTACTTGACCAATTTCGTTATACACTTTCAGCGTCACATCACTATTAACGGATAACGAGTAACGGATAACAGTTAACGGATTGAACGGATCGGGATAATTCTGCTCGAGCATGAACGCCTGAGGAGTCGCCAATCCCATGAAATCCTTCTCGACATGCTGATTCGTCGCCGGAGGCGGAGAAGCAACCGTCAGCTGCTTCACGTAATCGTACCCGCGATGCGGGTCGGCGAGATACGGGAACGCCGACGATAACGCAACATCGTTCTTTGTCGGACCCGCATTATAACCAAGCTCCGCCAGGAGTTTCGTTGACGCGAGATCGGAGTAGTTTCCTGCAGTCGCATCATCGAATGGGAGTCCCACCGCTGCAAGAACCAATCCGCCCACTGCCTGGAGCTCGATTGTTGTTACATCGTCCTCAAGCCGTCGGCCGTTGGGGAAACCATCCATGTGGGGGATGGACTCGACATTCGAATTGGTATTATACGGGGCCGCGACCAGGCCGAGCACGGCCGCACGGATCAATCCCATGCGGGCATACTTCGTGTATTCTTCGCTGCCGCGTGGAGTAACCGGCGTCGCCATATTCAGCCGAAGCAAATCTCCGCCGTAGAGCTTTCCATTATCGTTCGTGATCGGCAGGAAGTTGTGAACAAACGGCTTGCCTGCGCTGAGCGGCCCGCCGGTTTTTCCCGTTGCCAGTTGATACGGAACTGCATTGGGAACACCGAAATAGAAAATCGGAAAAATGTCAGCCAACCGCGGCTGCCCCGCGCCAACTAATCCCGGTTGCACCGGCACTGCAAATGCCGTACCCGAAAGGTCGGGTACAGGACTCAAATGCGTGACTGCAAATGCCCCGTCGTGGCCGTTCCGGAAGTCGAAGCCCGGTGTCGTGTACCCGGGGAGCGTGCCGATCGCCGAATACGATTGCGATTGAACGCGTAACGGCGATAATCCCGGCACGGCTGAGCCGAACTGGCTGTCGTCCATATATAATGCCAGCTCGGGATTTGCAAAGTACTTCACAAACTCCTGCTCGTCCTTATCATACGGTGAAACGGAATTCCAGTAATCTTTTTCGCCTACCGGGATCACGGCTTCGTTCGTCAGCGGCATACCAAGGCGCGAAACCTGAATCCAAGGCCCTTCACCTCTCGGTGCCTTTCCTTTTTCACCGAGCACTGTAACTTTCTGGCGGCTCGCGGATGCCCACACGCCGATGACGAAATCGGGATCGAGAATGCTCGAGGCCTGATCCACGGACTTGCCGTCTTTCTGCAGAAGGTTGATCGGGATATTCAGCACAATCGCATGGGTGTTGAATCCCGCCACTGCGTCGCGTGCAACGTTTGCATTCGCCGGATCTGTCCCGTACTCGTTCCGTGTCTGGCCCAGGTCGAAAACTCCCCCCAGGTCGACGAAGAATGGATCGTCGCGCGGACCGCAAAAAACCTTCTCTCCCGTTGTGGCATTCATGATAGCGGAATTCACGAGCGTGCCATACGTTGTGCCGAGGCCGGCGCCCCCCTCGATGGACCGGGGTCCGATGTTATTCGGGGGAATAACGCCATCGTTGACGATAGTCGTGAACCCTCTCCGGTTTGTACTTTTTTCCAGCTTGTACGTCGTCTTGAGGTTTTGCTTCCCCAGGCGGATATTGAAGAACGTCGTCGGATCTTCGTTTACCTGACTGAAGGTGAAGCGATAGGTGATGTCGTCTTTGGCATGACCGAGTGGTGCCGTTGACGTTCGGTTCTTGATATGGATTTCATACCGCACGTTTTCGCCGAAGGTGCCGTAATTCGGGCCGCCTTCCGGCAATTCGAGCGGAATGTAATTTGCCACGATCGTTACAGTGTTCGGATCGTCCGGCGAGCGAAACGCATACAAGTCTGTGTTGTCGGCGAGCGGATCATTGCTGATCAGCGGTGCTTCGCGATGGCTCGATGCCGTTACGGGTGCCCGGGCGGCAACGAAGCACAACGCGAGAACGGCAACCACAATTGCCGCGAATGCAATGTACTTGTTCATAGAGATTCTCCGTAGTTGATTGAATGGATGTTTTGAAGAGATAACTCTAATACGGAAGAGGAGGGGAAACGGATTAAGGGAGGAAGGGAGGAATGGAATGATGGAATGATGGAATAATGGATTAGTAGACGGTATGTTTAATAGTAAGCCTCAATTTTTGTGCGTACATTGTTGTGCCAACAAACGATGTCACACTAAAAAAGAGGCCCACTATGCACAGCCAATATACGCAAGTTAATTTTACTGGTCAAGATGTCAACGTTGGGTTAGACGTCTCGAACCGGAGTTGGAAGGTTGCAATATATCTCGGAACAGATTTGCACAAGCGATTTGTTCAAGAACCAAATCCTAAACAGCTTATGCACTATTTGCAGAGAAACTTCCCGGGCGCAAAGTATCACATCGTGTACGAAGCGGGATACAATGGATTCTGGTCTCACGACGAGCTGGAGTCTCTTGGAGCCGATTGTATCGTGGTCAATCCGGCTGATGTGCCGACGAGCGACAAGGAGCGGCGGCACAAGAACGATCGCGTAGATGCTGACAAGCTTTGTCGCAACTTGGCGACGAAGACTCTGAAGCCTATCTTCGTGCCGGAACGAAGCTGGACCGAAGACCGGATACTGGTTCGGACCAGGAACCGTTTCGTGCGTAAGCAAACGAGAGTCAAGTGCCAGATCAAAGCATTGCTGGCCTTCTACGGATACCAGATGCCCGAGGAGATGCCTCAGCGGTACTGGTCGCGTCGTTACATCAACTGGATCGCATCGCTTCAGATGACTCGTCCAAGCGGTGAGACGGCGTTGAAGGCACTACTCAATGAGCTTGAGTTCCTACGGCGGACAATTGTGGATTTGACACGACAGATTCGACTCTTAGCACAGGATGAACGCTACCGGGCACCGGTCGACTACATGCAATCGATCAGTGGCATTAGTCTACTGGCGGCAATGACCTTTCTCACCGAGATCGTTACGATAGATCGCTTCAAAAAGAGCGAGCATCTAGCGTCGTTTGTGGGAATCGTTCCCGGTGAACACTCCAGCGGCGATCAGGAACGCACAACTGGTCTTGTCCCTCGAGGGAACAAGATGTTGCGCTACATGCTTATCGAGTGCGCCTGGATCGCACAACGAGAGGATCCAGCGTTGCTTCAAGCCTTTCAGCGACTGTGCAAGCGAATGGCGAAAACCGATGCCATTATCCGTATCGCACGCAAACTTTTGAATCGGATTTGGTTCGTTCTGAAACACCGGCAACGCTATGTGACTGGAGTTGCGTAAGGCATCGATTGATCACATTGATGAGTTCTTTGAGAGCCCTGAATCTATAACTGACGCGGGGGAAACGCTACATTACTCCTGCAGCGCCCTCGAAAGGGGATGTCTGCTCTTAGTAGACTGCGCCCCCGCACCTTGTACGACTGACTATCGATCTGTAGCTGCATCTGTCACAAGATGCATGTCTACTCAATAAGAGAATGACGAATGGGCTCTAACAAAACAACATTGAAAAAACAAGGATGGAAAGGAGCGTGAAGGCGTGGCGAGCCGAGCCTTCCCTTCACGGGCGCTCGCCACGCCTTCACTCCCAACCATTGCCAAATCCGACTGGCACAACTATCGTGGTGCATCGTTGGGACTTGCATTTTAACATAAGGGAGTAATGGATAAATGGATTGTTGGAGAAAATGACGAATAACGAATAGCAAATGACCAGTGACGATTGACCAATGACCATTGACCTGTAACCCGTAACCCGTAACCTGAAGCCTGAATCTTGAATCTTGAACCTCGAACCTCAAACCCGTAACCTGAATCATGCATCATGAATCCTCATACTTGAATCAGCCTGTCAATGCGTAAGATCACGAAAGACATCCTGCTCAACGCCAAGCGATTCGGATTCTCCGACCGTCAGCTTGCGCATTTGTTGAAGACCGACGAGGTAAGTCTTCGCGGCTTCAGGAAGGAGCTCGGCGTCCTGCCGACCTTTAAGACGATCGACACCTGCGCGGCTGAGTTCGAGGCATCCACGCCGTATCACTACTCGACCTATGAGACCGAGAATGAGGTGAAGCGGTCTCCTCAAAAGAAAGTCGTTATCCTCGGCGGCGGACCGAACCGGATCGGGCAGGGGATCGAATTCGACTACTGCTGCGTCCATGGAGTGTTCGCACTCAAAGAAGAAGGTTATGAGACGATCATGGTGAATTGCAACCCTGAAACTGTCTCGACCGATTACGATCAGGCCGACAAATTGTATTTCGAGCCGCTCACGCTGGAGAATGTGCTGGACATTTGCGACGTTGAGCAGCCGGAAGGGGTGATTGTGAGCTTTGGCGGACAAACGCCGTTGAAGCTCGCCAAGGCGCTGGAAGCAAACGGCGTCAGGATTCTCGGCACCTCGCCCGACGATATCGATGTTGCGGAGGACCGCAAACGATTCGGCGACTTGTTAAAAACACTCCACATTCCTCATCCCCACGACGGAACGGCGACGTCCCTGGAAGAGGCGAGAAAGATTGCGGCGGGAATCGGTTATCCCGTGCTAGTGCGCCCGTCATACGTGCTCGGCGGCAGAGGGATGGAGATCGTGTACAAGGCCGGGTCGCTTGATGAATACATGAGGGCGGCGGTGAATGTTTCCCCCGACCACCCGATCCTCATCGATAAGTTTTTGGAGGACGCGAAAGAGTTCGACGTTGACGCGGTGTGCGACGGCAAGGACGTGCTGATCGGCGGCGTGATGCAGCATATCGAAGAGGCGGGCATACATTCCGGCGACAGCGCCTGCGTGATCATGCCGCAGGCGGAGAGCGTGCAGATCATCGAGCAGTTGAAGGACTTCACGCGGAAGCTGGCGTTCGCGCTCAATGTCCGCGGGCTCATCAACCTTCAGTGCGCGGAGAAAGGCGGCCTCGTCTACGTCCTCGAAGTCAACCCGAGGGCGTCGCGGACTGTTCCCTTCGTCAGTAAGGCTGTCGGCATTTCGCTTGCGAAGATCGCGGCGAAGGTGATGGTGGGCCGGACGCTCCGTGAGCTCGGCGTTTCGCTCGATACACCGCCGAAGTATATTTCAGTAAAAGAACCGGTTTTTCCCTTTGGAAAGTTTCCCAAAGCGAAGGTGTACCTGGGTCCCGAGATGCGTTCGACGGGTGAAGTGATGGCGATATCGGAGACGTATGGCGAAGCCATCGCGAAGGCATTCCTCGGGGCGGGAGGCAACCTGCCGACCGAAGGAGGCGTGTTCATCAGCGTGAACAACAACGATAAGAACTACAAGACCGTTGAGGTAGCCAAAGGCTTTCGCGCGCTTGGCTTTACCATCTATGCGACGGGAGGTACGTCGGATTATCTGGGCAGTCATGGGGTCGGGAATACAAAAATATTCAAGGTAAATGAAGGCCGCCCCAATATCGTCGATGAAATAAAGAACAACGAGATTCATATCCTCATCAATACACCGCTCGGCGAAGTCTCGCGCTACGATGAACTGGCGATCGGCAGCGCAGCGCTCGAGGCAAGGCTTCCGATCATCACGACAATCTCGGCGGCGGCGGCGGCGGTGAAAGGCATTCAATGGATACGTGATAAGAAATCGGGTGTAAAAAGTTTGCAGGAATATCACAGCGAGGCAGGTGCGACCCACGAGCATGCGACGCACGTTGCCCAGCCTTGACGCGGAAAAGTGCGTCGCATGACGCGAACATTCATTCACATTCAAAGGAGAGAATCATGACACACCGTCTTCTGCTTACGTTGATCATCGTGCTACTACTGGGGGGGAATCTCTATGCACAAACACCGGTAAGCATATCGCCCCCATTAAACATCGACCTGGGGTTCGGCGGAGGCGTATCACTCCCGCTAGGGAAGTTGAGTGATGCCGACAATACTGGTTTTCACGGTCTGGTGAAGGCAAGGCTTCACGGCTTCATGCCGCTGAACGTCGTGGCTTCCGGAGCGTACAACCGTCTGGCGAACAAAACAGGAAGCGAGTCCGACACCTACTGGATGATCGGCGCCGGACTCGAGTATCCCCTCCCTACGCCGATCGTCAAACCATATTTTGGCATTGACGCACTTTACAATGTCATCAGTAATACCGGCGCGGGATCCAGTTCGTCCAACCGCGGCGGACTCGGTGTGGGTGCAGGCGTCGAATTCGCATTGCCTGGAGTCGGCAGCTTCGACACATCGGTAAAATACCAGGTCATCAATATTACCGGGAAAGAGACAAACGAGGAGACGTATTCTCAAGTCGCGGTTTCCGTAGCGTTGATGTTCGGGGTGTTGTAGGAGTTGTTCTCCGAAGGAGTCCTTCGGACAACTCCTCCGGAGTTGTGGGGTGGCTTGGTCTTGTTTTACTACAAACGTTCGACCCCTACGGGGTCGTGAGTGCTCGTTCCATCAGTTCCGGCAGGCATGCGCTAAAGCGATTGCGTTATTTTGAAAAAAACCGACAGCCCACGATTTCAATCGTGGGCTGTTCGGCAATGGCCATGACGCCAAACCGTTTTAACGGTTTATTTCTCAGCGCGGGCCGCGCTCTCCGGAGATATCGGAATATTTCCCGTCAGAATGAGACCTGCAGTAATGAATATGAGAAGCAACCCATATGCCTGGGGATTGGAAAAAAATGCGCCGTACCAGTTCGGCCCGAGCCATCTGAATGAGTTTTCTCCTCGGCTGTTGAGAAGGAAAAAGACAATGACCAGGCGTCCGAGATTTCGCCAGCGCTCTGCGTTGGGCGAAAGAATCGCTATCATGCCCGCCAGCGCTGGAAATGCAAAAACGAGATGGTGGATTTCGACGTACGGTTGCGCGAGGAGAGCACCCGTGCAACAGAGCAAGAACCGCAACAACGCCACCGTTGAAGGATTGATCGCGTCTATTCCCTTCGAGCGATTAAAAACAATCACGATAGAACAGATAACAAGCGCCGAGCAGAGAACAGAAAGCATCGTCGCCACAATCGGCAAATGAGCTATCGGCGTTGCGAGCTCGTTGTTTAGAAAGCTGAATTGCCACCAGACGGCGAGAGCCTTGTTGTTGAGTTCCGGTGTCCCGCCACCGAGCGCCGGGAGGATCTCCTTGAAGAACGCGAAGTCGACAGAAGGAGCGATGAGGAGCATCGGAATAGCCGAAATGCAAATCACTAAGATAAAACCGGCAACTGCCCGAAGATCCTTCTTCCAGATGAAGTAGAGCAACAAGAAACCAGGACTTACCTTTATCAGCGTAGCCACCGCCAGTGCTCCTCCGCTGAGCAGTGGAGCCTTCCTGACGTGGAAAGTAAATGAGAGCAACACCAGCAGCAGTACGGGATAATTCACCTGACCGAGAGTGAAGCTTTCGAGTGTCGGCATTGAACCGAGGAAAACGGCAAAGATCAGCAGCGTCGTCACGTCGAAACTCGGCCTACGATTGAGCAGGTAAAACGTCAGGGAAATGCACCCGAGAAAACAAACCATGCAGAAACTAGACCAGAGAAGCCGCGCCTCGGCGAATGGCAGCCGGGAGAGCGGCATGAGCGCTATCGCCAGGGGGGACGGATAGACATACGCAGGGATCACCGCCTTGTTCATTTGCCAGGCTGCAAGCTCCCCGGTCGTGAGCCTCACCGAATGATGATTGTCCTCGCTGCGGTACGGAACCTCACCCTCCGCAATCCAACGTGACGCGACATAGTAGGTACCGAAATCGTTGACAAGATGTTGCTCGTCCGGGAAGAAAGTAGGAGTGAAAACATTGACAACGAAATGATACGCGAGGAACGCATAACCGGCGGCGATGAGCAATGGCTTGGCTATTTTCTTCACTTAAGTTCAAGAATGATGAGTAGTATGCCGAATCTCGCAGAACTTCCCTTTCGGGAAGATTGCGCGCCGCAATATAGCACTCTCGTGAGGCAATCTCAAACCTGTCTTTGCAATTCCCCGCGAAAAGCGTAAATTGTAAGACACCATTTTCCCAAGTTTTCTCAATCATCCGGCATCCCTTGGGCAAACTCAGTACAAAGATCAGCAAGTCTTCTCGCGTTGCGACGCGAACGCCACGCGCCCGGAAACCGTCCGCCCCGACCAATGGCAAAACCGCCCGGCCAGTCGGAGGCAGGCACAATCCCATCATCATCCGCGGCGCGCGCGTACACAATCTCAAGAATATTTCGCTCGAGCTCCCACGAAATAAGCTCATCGTTCTCACCGGTGTGAGCGGCTCAGGGAAATCGAGTCTCGCCTTCGACACGATTTACGCCGAGGGACAGCGTCGGTTCGTGGAAAGTCTGTCGGCGTATGCACGACAATTCCTCGAGCGGATGGATAAGCCCGACGTGGACTTTATCCAGGGAATCAGCCCGGCAATCGCCATCGAGCAAAAGACCACCGCCCGCAATCCCCGCTCAACCGTTGGCACGACAACCGAAATTTACGATTACCTTCGTCTGCTTTTCGCGCGCATTGGCAAAACGATCTGCTACAACTGCGGACAGCCGGTGCAGAGGGATTCTGTGAGGTCTGTAGTGGAAAGGTTGAGAGCTGAGAGTATCGGGAACGAAGGGGAGATTGGGGGGACGGGGGATGAG
>DASYTP010000304.1:0-3837 GCA_036002145.1 Bacteroidota bacterium
TCAAGGCAGCCTTCGACTGGAAGATCAAAAAGAATTTCGCCAAAGGTTACAAGGAAGATCGTGGAACACAGGTAATTCACTTCCAGAAAAGCTTCCACGGGCGTTCCGGATACACGCTCTCGCTGACCAACACCGATCCGACGAAGACCGACCTCTTCCCCAAATTTAGTTGGCCGCGCATCTCCAACCCGGCAATTCAGTTTCCGTTAAATGAAGAAAACCTCCGGGCAGTCGGGAGGGCGGAACAGGCTGCGCTCGACCAGATAAAGGCCGCCATTATTCAAAACCCCGGACATATAGCGGCCATCATCATCGAGCCGATCCAGGGCGAAGGAGGGGACAACCATTTCCGAAAAGAGTTTTTCGTTGAGCTCAGGAATATTGCCGATGAGCAGGATATTATGTTGATCTTCGATGAGGTGCAAACAGGCGTAGGGTTAACGGGTAGGATGTGGGCGCACGAATACTTTGTAAAGCCGGACATGATGACGTTCGGCAAGAAGATGCAGGTGTGCGGTTTCATGTGCAGCAATCGCATCGACGAGGTCTCCGAAAATGTCTTCAAAGTTGCGAGCCGGCTGAACTCGACGTGGGGCGGAGGACTCGTGGACATGGTGCGCGCGCAACGCTACCTCGAGATCATCGAAGAGGAGAATCTTGTTGAGAACGCGCGAGTTGTGGGAGAGTACTTGATGACGAGGCTGCACCAACTGTGGACAGAGTTTCCGGCGATCGTCAGTAACGTACGCGGTCGCGGACTTTTTTGTGCATTCGATGTCCGGAATGCCGGAGAGCGTCTACAATTGCGAAAGAAAGCTTACGATCGTGGACTTGTCATTCTCGGCAGCGGCGAGCGTTCGCTTCGTTTCCGGCCTGCGTTGAATATCCAGAAGCAGGAAATCGATGAGGGGATCAACATCCTTCAAAAAGCGCTCCACGAATTAAGATAACCGTCTAGCTGGCTTTTGAAAAACGCCAAATGAATAGTCGCTTTTTTCAACAGCCTGCTAGTACATCGTATCCGTTTATTTTACGAGCAGCAAGATCTTCGTCTCCACGAGTCTCCCTGCCGTCAGTCTGTAGTAGTACGCTCCGCTCGCCATACCCGAAGCGTCCCACCCCCTCGTATACACTCCCGGTTTCAGCTCTTCGCTCACGATGGTAGCTACCTCTCGCCCCAGAACATCGTAAACTTTCAGCGTCACATGACTAATAACTGGTAACTGATAACGAATAACTGTAAGCGGATTGAACGGATTCGGAAAATTCTGGTACAGCTCAAAACGTGCCGGCGCCGTCGGGCTCGTCGCAATCGACTCGCCGGGCGGGTCGGGCGGCATCTCGCTAGTCGGGGCGATAAAGATTCTGCTCCCGGACGGGAATGTTCCGGAAGATGCAAGGACCAGCTGTCCATTGCCGGCCACTTTCACCCAGTAGCCGTGATGAGGGAAAATCGTGTCGGAAGTTTCGTAGCCATTAAGATAATCAAAGAACTGCGATGTCACGAGGCCACCGGGATTCGACGCGATGCCGGTGACGGCCACCGGATAGGAAATCGATCCGATCATGTTCCATCCCGTTGCAACCTCAAGCGTATCGAGCGTCCTCGGTTCACCGTCGAGGAGCACGTTCTGATTTGCATTGAACTTCAACCAATATCCGAACCCGTTCAGGATCGTATCGATTTGTCTGTAGGATCCCTGATACTTGAAAGCCGATGATGTCGCAGAGGGGTACAGCGACTGTTTTTCCTGGTTCGACACTGTTAACGGTAACGATAGGAGATTCCAACCCTCATTCACCGGGAAGCTCTTTTCGGGCGCATAGAAATTGCCGAAGTCAAGTCCCATGGTATCCAACCCACTATACGTGGTTACCGAATACGATCCGTTGTTGGCAGGGAGCGTTTGAATCCAACCCGCCTTCGAGCTTTCACTCACGGTGTAGCTCCCCGCCGGGAGGTCGGTGAACGCATACGTCCCGCCGGAATCGGTCATGGTCGACGTGGTCAGAAGTCCGCTCAGTTGAATTGTCCAGTCTGTAAGTCCTTCATCTCCGGGATCCTTGATGCCATTACCGTTAACGTCGTTGAATTTCATCCCGTGGATGGCTCCGGGCTGGTCGTTGCCGAAATCGAGCCCGCTTGTATCCACGCCGAACAAGAGCAAAATCGAATACGAACTATCGGGCAACGTCTGCATCCATCCTGGCGGGACATCTTCGGTGATCGTGTAGTTCCCGATTGCGAGCGTGTCGAACTCGTAGTCACCGGAACCGTCGGTGAGCGTCGAGTCCGTTGCTGTGCCGTTGAGACGGATGACGACACCCGGGATCCCCGGTTCGCCGCCGTCGCGGACGCCGTCGCCGTTAATGTCGTTGAACTTTCTCCCGCTGATGCGGCCGGTCGGAGGGATCCCGTAGTAGTTGATTGCATCGAGCGCGTTCAGGATCCCCCAGCCCATCAGGCTGTCGGGTGACCCGGATTGGCTTGCGGTCTGGCGCATCGCTTCGCGAACCTGCATCGCCGTGAGCGTTGGATTGGCGCATCGGATTAATGCCGCGACACCTGCAGAAAGGGGGCAGGAGAACGATGTCCCGTTCGACGTCCCGTATCCGACGGTATTGGTCGAGCTTGCGACTTTTACTCCCACACCCATTGCCATGACATCCGGCTTGATCCGCGAAGGAATATCCGTTGTGTTACCGATGGAGCTGAATGATGCACGCGCGCCGGCTGAAGTCACCGCGCCGACGGAAATGACACTGTCGCCGTCAGCCGGCGCTCCAAGTGTATTGTGTGATGCGTTGAAACCTGAATTCCCCGCCGAGTTGACGACGACGATCCCAAGACCGGCGGCATGATCGCCCGCCTTCGTAATCAACGTGGTGTTTCCATCCATGTCGAGATAGGTCCAGCTCGTGTAGGGGGCCTGGTACGACAGGTAACCGAGCGATGTACTCGTCACATCGACGCCGATACTGTCTGCCCACTCGATCGCCTTCGCCCAGTTGTCCTCCTCGATAGGCGTCTCGCTCGAATCGTTTTCGGTTCTCGCGAGGATGTAGCTGGATTTGAATGCAGGGCCAATCAGCTCTCCCGGTTTATATCCCCCTATTGTCGAGAGCGTATTGACGCCGTGGGAGCCAAAGCCCGTGCTTGGATTGTTCGGTATGACGCTCGGCTTATGGTCTACGAAATCGTACTGCGCAATGATGTTCATCGAAGCGAAGGCCTCATGGGTAAGCAACCGGAAACCGTTATCGAGGACGCCAATCACGATCCCCTGGCCGTAAATGCCCAGGTCGTGAACCGCCGGGACATTGATCTGATTCACCTGCGTGAATGATGTACCATAATCAAGACTCGCCACGTTCGAAGGGGTCCGCCGGATCGGTTGCGGAGGAGACGATGATTCCTCCTCGTCCCCCACTCGCTTTTGCCAGCGTCCAACAAGCTCGATTTCCTTCACGAATGGATACTTGCGGATATTCTCGATTTGTTCTCTCGTCGCAACAACGCTCACGGCATTGAACCATTTTAGCTGATGACGCACACGCAGGACACTCTGCTCGACTGTGCGTACGTAGGAGAGATTTAGAGGATAATCGTTCTCATCGAGGAGATGGTCTTTGTCGCGAACGCTCATTCGGCGCTTGAGTGAACGCTCGCTCACCAGGCGGGAGACGTCGCTCGCGCTCATCCTTGTCCGGTCACCTTTATCTGTGAAGGAGATCAATGCGATCACTTCCTGTCCGGGAGACAACTGAGGAAACAATTTGTTGAGGAGTTTACCCAGGGGCGCGGGTGAGCCGGCGAACAGGGCCGTTCTGATAATC
>DASYTP010000305.1:0-6702 GCA_036002145.1 Bacteroidota bacterium
AAATGACGTTATCGTCAGGCGAAGTTGCAACGAAAGTGCTGAAGATTGCGGTCATCCAGGAGCAGGAGGTTCCGGACACCTACGGTGAGCGTACGTTCCAGTAACGCCATGCAGAGAACTTTCATGGAATCTATTACAAAAGGAGATTTGACTATGAAAAAAGTATTGTATGGATACCTTATAGTGTTCATCTGCGTGGCAACGGTATTACTTCCCGGGAATACCCGGGCGCAGAATCAAAGAGTCGGCACTTCAGCTGCCCCTGAATTGCTGATTCCGGTGGGAGCCCGCGATCTGGCGCTTGGCGGCTCGTCCATCGCAAGCACGCAAGGTGTCGACGCCATTTACTGGAATCCGGGAGGGCTCGGTCGGCTTGGACCATCGGCGGAGGGGTTATTTTCCTACATGTCGTATATTGCAGATATCGGTGTCAGCTACGGCGCAGTAGCCGGTCATTTCGGAAGCTTCGGCGTGGTTGGTCTGAGCGTCAAATCGTTGAGCATTGGCGATATCCCTCTCACTACTGCCGATGACCCTGAGGGGGAATCAGGCAGATTGTTTTCGCCGACGTACTTCACACTCGGACTGAGTTACGGCCGGCAGCTTACGGACAATATTTCCGCCGGCGGTACAACCAAGATTATCTCGGAATCGGTCGACCAGGTATCGGCAACCGGAATTGCGTTCGATCTCGGCATTCAGTACAACAATCTTGCGAGCGTACCCGGGCTTGGCCTAGGGGTTACCATCAAGAACATCGGACCGCAATTGAAGTTTGACGGTCCAGGCCTTCTCCACAATGCTGTTTCCACGGATGGCAGCCGGCCTGTCCAGCCGTACTCCAGCGTCGCAGCCAGCTTCGAATTGCCGTCTCTCGTCGAGATCGGTCTTGCGTATGTTCGAAAAATTGAGGACAACATGGTATGGAGCGTCAACAGCTCGTTCACTAATAATAACCTCTACCTCGATGAGTATCACCTTGGGGGAGAATACGGGTATGTCCTCAAAGAGGTCCAACTATTCGGCCGCGGTGGATATTCCTTCCTGGCAAATACGGAAGGAGATGCCCAGATCTTCGGAATAACCCTCGGCGTCGGAATCAGCTATAAAGCGGAGAATACGGACATTACGTTCGACTACGCGTATCGACAGGCGGATTTCTTTGAAAACAATAATGTGGTTTCATTGAAGGTTGGATTCTGAGGTTTCAAGCAAGCTTCGTTTGAAGATCGCCAGAGGCTGCCCGGAATCACGGACAGCCTTTTGCTTTCCCGGGAGGGTCTTCTCAATGTGACGAAGTACGGAGGCCCACCGTGTTCGGGCGGAAAGTTGCAAACTTGAATTCGTATTAATATATTGGGTGAGACGCGGCGATTCAGGAATGGGAGGATTCCTCTGTGATGATTTCTTCAAATCGGACTCTGGTGTATCTGGCTCAGCTTACTGTCTCGATGGTTGCGACCGTACTGGTTCTCGGGGCGGCTCCCCGCCCGCAAACGGTGAACAAGAACGATGATCAATCGCCTTTGAGTTTCAAAAAAGCCCTCGCGATTGCTGTTGATTCCCGTGGAATCGTATACGTCCTCGATGGCGGCGCAAACGAGGTGCTATCCCTTGGGAAGCAAGAGGAAGTCGTGGTTCGCACGGGAGGATACGGATGGTCGCAATTCGCGTTTGACAATCCTCGCGATCTCATAGCCCCCAACGGCCTGGACATTTATGTCGCCGACTACGGCAACCACCGTATACAACGGTTCGACAGGAATTTGAACCTCGTGTCTTCATTGCCCTCGACAGGCGGAGAGGCCGGCCCCAGGATATTTGGCTATCCGAGAAGCGTCGCCGTCGCTTCATCGGGCGCCCTGTATGTCACCGACGGCGAAAATAATCGCATCCTCCAGATCGATGCCGACGGAAGCATGCGCTCGTTCGGTGGCATCGATGCCGCCAGGGGCCGTCTGAGATACCCCGCCAGAGTACGCGTGAGCAGCAACGAGATCGTCTTCGTCCAGGATTCAAATGCCATCGTGGCATTCGATAGGTTCGGGAACTTCATGCGGAGAATCGGCGATCATCTCTTCCGCGAACTGAAGACTTTTACAACGGATGAAGACACGATCTACGCGCTGGATGGCTGCAGGCTATTCAAGCTGAGTGAACGGGGGTCGATCGAAGATACTGTCGATGACTTTTGCTCGGAAGTCGGCCCGGCGCTGCTGAGTCCTGTTGACCTGGCCGTCAGGCAGGGGAAATGTTATCTCCTAACCGAGCATGCGGTTCATTCCGTTGCAATCGATACGTTATTCAGGAAAAAGAGTAATAGTCTAAAATATCATTAACTACACTTCATTTTTTTCAACAAAGGAGGATTTACCATGCCAGGTAAAAGTTTGAACAAAGTTACATTGATCGGGAATCTTGGCAAAGATCCCGAATTGAGTTACACCGCCTCCGGCGTAGCGGTGGCGAAATTTTCGATCGCAACGAACGAACGCTGGAAAGACCAGGAAGGCAACGCCCAGGAACGCACGGAGTGGCATAACATCGTTGCCTGGCGCAAGCTTGCCGAAATCTGCGGGCAATACCTGAAGAAAGGCGGAAAGGTCTATCTCGAAGGCAAACTCCAGACACGCTCCTGGGATGATAAGAATACGGGTGTCAAACGGTATACCACGGAAATTGTTGCGGATGATCTCATCATGCTGGACTCGAAAGGGATGAATGCTGGTAACGACGTGGCGCCGGTGACATCCGAGGAGCCGCACGCGCCGGAAAAAGAAGACTTGCCATTTTGATGTCGGATGGATCGTTATAGCATCCTGTTGATTCTCATGCTCGTCGGAGGGATTCAATCGTCCCGGTGTGGTTCGCGATCGCAGGAACGCGCGAAACACGGGATGGTCGTCTCGGCCGACCGTCTGGCGTCGCAGGTTGGCGTTGATATCCTGCGGCGCGGCGGCAATGCAGTCGATGCCGCCGTCGCCGCAGGATTCGCGCTCGCCGTCGTTTATCCCGAAGCAGGAAACATCGGCGGAGGCGGCTTTATGCTGATCCGACGGTCCAACGGTGATGCCGCGGTTATAGATTTCCGGGAGAAGGCTCCGCAGCGGGCATTCGAGAAGATGTATCTCGACAGTCTCGGAAATGTCACCGACCAGAGCGTCGACGGGCATCTCTCGTCGGGTGTCCCCGGCACCGTAGCGGGTTTCGTCAAGGCGCTCGAGGAATACGGAACGATGAAGCTCCCGGAAGTGATCCAGCCGGCGATCGATCTCGCCGTGCGCGGGTTCGTCGTCGATTATCGATTGGCCGCTTCATTCGAGGATTACTCCGAAACCCTGTTAAAGTTTCCTTCGACGGCCAGGCTATTCACAAAGGACGGGCATTTCTTCCGCGAAGGCGATACGCTCCGCCTCCCCGATCTCGCGGCAACCCTCCTCCGTATCCGGCAAAAGGGAAGAGATGGATTTTATAGGGATGAAACGGCCCGACTCATTGTCGGGGAGATGGAACGGGGAGGGGGTATTATCAGCATGGATGACCTCGATGACTATGAAGCTGTCGTACGAGAGCCGTTGAAAGGCGCCTACCGGGGTTACGAAATTCTCTCTATGCCTCCTCCAAGCTCAGGTGGGCTATGCCTGCTGGAGCTCCTTCACCTGGTGGAAGGCTACGATCTCTCCTCCATGGGCTTTCATTCCTCGCGCGCTGTCCATGTGATGACCGAAGCGATGAAGCGGGTCTTCGCCGACCGTGCGGAATTTATGGGCGATCCCGACGTCGTTGATGTGCCCGTGGATCGGCTGGTCTCGAAGGAATATGCCGATTTGAGACGCAAGGAGATTGATACGCTCACTGCGACTCACGGGGAATTGGTTCATCATGGAATGCTTGAAGCGAAGGAGAGCGGGAACACGACCCACTACGGTGTCATCGATGGTGATGGAAACATTGCCACGGTAACCTATACGCTCAACGATCTTTTTGGGAGTAAAGTTGTCGTCGATGGAGCCGGTTTTTTGCTTAACGACGAAATGGATGATTTCAGCTCGAAGCCGGGCGTTCCGAATGCGTACGGACTGATTGGCGGATATGCAAACGCGATAGCGCCGAACAAACGCATGCTGAGCTCGATGTGTCCGACAATATTGCTCAAGGACGGAAAACCCCGCATGGTTCTCGGTGCTCGTGGTGGTTCGAGGATCATCACCACCGTCTTCGAGACGATTGTGAATCTGGTGGATTTCGGCATGAAAGGGCAGGAGGCGGTGGATCAGCCTCGATTTCATCACCAATGGTTGCCGGATACATTGATCTATGAACCATTTTGCTTCCCCGCCGACGTCGTTCAGAACTTGGAAGCCCGAGGACACGTCCTGCGCGAAAAACACTCGGCAACAGGACAGCTCGAAGCGATCTTCATTGATGTCGAGAAGGGTATCATCTACGGTGCGCCTGATCCGCGCGAGGGTGGAGTGGCGGTAGGGTATTAGCCAAACCTGCGTTGATGCTCGGCCCGTTGAGCCATTGGATCATTGGAAAAATGGATCAATGGATAATCGGATCGATGTTTCGCTTGACTTCTCCCTTTGTTTTCCGTAAATTATCTCTTTGTTCTTTCACATAACTTATGTTGGTGTCACCCTCAGTGGGTGACTGGGAATTCCGTGATCTCCTTCCGACGTTTGTCGGAACGAGAGAATCGGAAGCTGCCCCGCAACTGTGATTCCAATCTCAGACTCTGAGATACATCATCGATCAACTGCGTCACTGTCCGGTCCCGACACATCGGGACGAGATGGGAAGACGATCGGTGAGTGGATAAGCCAGGAGACCGACCAGCATGATTGCCTCGTAAGCCTTCGCGGGAAGGTGGGCGTAATGTACGAATGATATTACCCCACCGTTCCATTGAAGGCTGGGGTTTTTCTTTTTCCAACACATATTACGAAGGGTAATATCATGTGCATGCTTGCAGTTCGTTTGTTGGTCCTCGCGCTCGTGTTTGTTGCAGGCGCAACAAGCCAGGAGACGGAAGTCGATTCGCAAAAAACATACCCGATCGGGGAGGTCGTGGTTACCGCAACGCGGGGCCGAATCCCTCTCAAGGATTCCCCATCGCAAATGGATATCATCGATGAGGATGATTTACAGAATATCAATGGCGGAACCGTCGCGGACGCTCTTCAACATGAAAGCAGCCTCTTTGTGAAGCAGTATGGTCCCAATGGCGCATTGCGGACGCTGTCGATGCGCGGCGGCGCGTCCGAACACGTCCTGGTGCTCGTCGATGGCAACCGTGTCAACAGCTTCCAGAATGGTCTCGTTGACCTCAGCCTTTTCCCATTGAATGATGTGGATCGAATTGAAGTGCTGCACGGTGGAAGCTCGGCGCTCTATGGCGCGGATGCATTGGGAGGTGTCGTGAATATTCTTACCCGGGCGCCGGGTTCCGGTCTTCATGTCCGTACGGAGGCAGCAACCGGCTCATTCGGGCTGGAGCGATACCTTATCGAAAGCCGAGGACGCACGGGTCGCATCGGGCTCGTCGCAGGCTACGCAAGCGAACGCGGGAGAGATGATTTTCGTTACGACATTGTAAGCAGTTCCGGGGGGGATACCACGGTAACGCGTGAAAACTCCGATTTCTTCCGACGGCAAATGTATCTTCATACATCAATTTCGCCGTATGAACATGCGAGCATCAATAGTTCAATACAATATGTTGTTGCCGATCGCGGAACACCAAGCCCGTTTAGTCCATCGGCGCGACAAAGCGACGACGATCTACATTGTTCACTGGGCTTCAACCGCATCGACGGGGATGGTACAGGGTGGAACTTCGTAGCAGGCTTTCACTACGCCCTGCAGGATTACAACGATCCGAATCCATCGTTTCCGTATCACACCTTTTACAAGAATATCTATGCAAGTGTGAATCCACAGATTCGATTGAGGCTGGGTGAATACCAGGTTGTCACTGCCGGTGGCGAGATGAGCCAGGGAACATTGGATAGCCCCGACTTCGATTCCAAGGTCACGCGGGTCCAGAAGTCGGTGTACGTTACAGGCGAATCGCGGATTGAGTTCGATAACCAGCTTTTCAATCTCATCCTCTTGTACCAGTCGATTCGTTATGACCTTATCTCGGATGTCGATTTCGCAGTAACTCCGAAGGCCGGCATCAACGTGCGGCTGGCTTCCGTCGGGGACATCCGGTTGCGCGGGAGCATCGGGGAGAGCTTCCGTTCGCCGTCGTTCAACGACTTATATTATCGGGGATTCAGCAATCCTGCGCTGAGGCCGGAGCGGTCGACGAGCTTTGATGCCGGATTCAGCGCCGCGTTCACGCTCCTCGGAGAGAATTCGCTCGAGTACACCTATTTTCATCAGGACATCGATAGTCGTATACTTTTCGATCCCTCCACGTATTTGCCCATGAACATCGGTAAGGTCCTTTCCGTCGGTAGTGAAGTGAAATATGCCGGATCTTTTATCCGCAGGAAGCTCGATGTGAAGGTGAATTACTCCTTCACCGACGCGCGCAAGCGAAACCTCGATTTCCCCGGTGATCCGGCATTCGACCGTCAGCTTGTCTATATACCGGGCGACGTCTTCAACGCGTCGTTCGGCTTCACGATGGAGCCCCTGCGGATAAATATCACGCATTCGATTGTCGGCAGTCGATTTCTCACTTCGGAT
>DASYTP010000306.1:0-10958 GCA_036002145.1 Bacteroidota bacterium
ACATGTTGTAGAAATCGGCATTCGTCAATTCATCAAGCCGATAATTGAGCGCAAGCGCTTCCTTGAGGGCCTTCACGGCATCCTCTTTCTTCTTCTCATCGGTCTTCTTTCGCTGAGACGAATACATTTGCAAGGCATACATCTGCGCAAGCCTGTATTTGAGGTTGGAATCGGTCGGATTCATCTCAACCCCTTTTCTGCCCCACGTCGTTGCCTCCGGAAATTTGCCCAATCGCGTAAGCGTGAGAGCCAGATAAATCATTGCGTCGCCGTTCTTCGGTTCGGCTTTCACCTTCACACGGAGCGCCTTGTCCAGCTTTTCCAGCATGGTGGTGCCTTCCACCCGCTTCCCCGTTACTTGCAGCATCCGACTAAGCCGGTACATGGCCGCAAAATCATCGGAGTTCTGTTCGAGGCGACGTTCGCACGCCTTAATTACCCGTGTGCTCTGTGCAAGCGATAGATCGGGATCGAGAAGAATTGCATCGGCGAACGGACCGGAGAGGTACTCCGTCGAATCGCTGACGAAATGAAGAGCCGTTTGATGATACTTCGTGCTCTGCTCCGTTTTGCCATTAAGCTGGCATGCGAAACCCAGTGTCTGTAAGATGTCCGGATCACGCGGGTTGGCCGCATAGCCGTGAGTCAGTGCTTCGACTGCTTCTTTGTATTTGCCCATGTGAACGTAGGCTTTGCCTTTACCGAGGTAGATATCACTATTGCTGGGGGAGCGCTTCGACGCATTATCGAATTGCTCCAGCGCGTGGATATAGTCCTTGTTCATCGAAAGGACTTTTCCCAAGGCAACATAACCTTCTGATAACGAGGGATTCGCGCGAATTGCCCGATCGGCAAGTTCACGGGCCAACCCCGCGGAGGAGTCGAAACCCATCCACTTTGCTTCCATCATCGTCGTCAGGCACGACGAGGCAGCGGCGAGAGCTTCGCTGTAGTTTTGATCTTCTGCGATCGCGCGTTGGAATGCTGCAAATGCGCTTCTCGTGGCGGCTTCCGTCCGTTGAAGTAGCAGCCCTCTCCCTTCCGAGTAGAACGCATATGCTTCCGCATTCGATGTGGCCGTCGGAGAAGGGGAGTTCCCCTTGCGCGACATGTTAAGTGCCCCGGCCAGCTCGCTTGTAATTTCCTGTGGGAGATACGCGAGCGCAGCGGAGCTTTTATCGTAATGCTGTGTCCAGAGAACAGAGCCGAGGGAATCGATGAGCTTAAGATTAATCGAGATCCCAAGCTCAGATTTAGACAGCGTTCCCTGGAGAACACGTGAATAGCCCAGCCGGAAAGCCGACTTCGCCGGGTCGCTCTCGTACCGGGCGAGGCTGTAGGCCGAAGAGTAACCCATGACATCGGTATTGGAAAATTGCTGGAGCTGCCTCGTGACCTCTTCTGCAAGTGAGGACCCGCCGATGATTTCTTCGGGCGTATTCGAGGTGCTTGACCACGGTAACACTACAAAAGTCATCGTGGGGGGAAACATTTTCTTTTTGAGCTGGACAGCGCCGACAGCGATCAGGCTGACCAGCACGGCCGCGCCCACGAGGTAATGTGGTTTGAGGAGCGGATGTTTCGCTTTGATCCTGTCTGCGAATTTTGGTTTGAGCTCGTTCCCGCTTGCTTTGCGGCGCGAGGTCTTCCGGACGGGCTCAATTTGTTGCTCTTTGATCCCTTGAGCGTCCTTGATTTTCTTCTCGAGTTGAACGGCAGCTTCGTTTGACGGGTCGTTGACGAGCGCTTTCGCGACCTCGACGAGCGCGTGTTCGAAATTGCCTTCAGCATAAAATGTTTCTCCGGTGGTGAGGAGGTCCCGGATTCGTGCAAGCCGCTCTTCCGCTTCGCGTGCCGACTTCTCCTGTTCTTCGCATTGCTTCGCTTCGGCCTGCTGGCGCTTCAACTCCTCTTCCTCACGACGGCGTTCTTCGATCTGGCGTCGAAGAGTCTCCTCTGCACGGGCCTTCTCCTCGGCCGCCTTTCGACGGCGATCTTCTTCTTCTTGTCTCTTGCGCTTCTCCGCATTCTCCTTCGATCGCAACTCGTCTTCGATCCGTTTCCGCTCTTGTTCCCGCCGTACCCGCTCTTCTTCTCTTTGGCGAAACTCTTCCCGCTGCCGTTGCAGGATTTCTTCCTCGTGCAGCCGGGCTCCTTCGGCAGCGCGTAATGCATTGCTCTCTTGCTGTTTCTGTTCCTCTTCCGCGCGGAGCCGGCTCTCTTCGTGACGCAGCCGGAGCTCTTGCTGTAAGCGATCCCCGTCTCCCGGGCTCACAAGGAAATCTTCTGTCTTCTTCACCTCTTGTTCGCGAGTTGCTCGCAGGCGTCGATCTTCCTCTGCCTGCCGCAAACGCTCGTCTTCCAGGCGGCGGGTTCTTTTCTTCAGCCGCTCTTCCCGGAGTCGCGATCGGGTTTCCGATACGCGCCTGGTGAGTAATTGTTCTTCGAGGCGACGACTCTGTTCAGCTTCTTTGACGAGCTCTTCAAACAGATGGTCATCCTTCACACGAAGCATTTTCGCGAGCGCACCGCCGCGTTGCTCGGTCTCTTTTTCTACCAGGACGATTTCCTGCTCAAAAGCCTTTCGTCGAATCTCATCGACTTTTCGCTGAAAATCGTCTCCCCGTTTTACATGTTCTACTTCTTGAAGCACGTTTTTTCCTGCAAAATATCCTGTTTTTCGAGTTGGCGAAATATATTAAATCGGGCTTATAATGTCAACGATCATGTGATTTCGGTAGTATCTACTCGTCCCGCAACTCAATGTCAGGCTCCCATCCTGCATATCTATGCAAAATACGGCACTTTTTTTTGCTAATAATACCGTGCCAGAATTCATTTTGTTGAATCCGGCAACCGGAAATCCAGCGGTTTCCCCCGCACGAGATACTTTTGACTTATATGGAAATTCTCCTATATTCGCTCTGGATGATTAAACGAAAAATGCATTCCCGGAATCATCGTTCACGAACTTCACAGCTCAGCGGGCTCGATAAGCGCTACGACGCCGAGGGAGTCGAGAGGATCGAGGCGAACGTTCTGGAAACGTTTCCCTACGAATATCCCGGCAGGGAGGTGATCGTCAATATCGACACGAACGAGTTTTCTGCAGTCTGCCCGTATTCAGGTTTGCCCGACTTTGCAACGATCAGGGTGAATTATGTTCCGGCGACGCTCATCCTCGAACTCCGTTCGTTCAAGTACTACCTCCACTCCTATCGTAACGTGGGCATCTACCAGGAACACGTGGTGAATCGCGTTCTTGATGATCTTGTCAGGTGTTGCAAACCGAAATGGATGCAGGTTCTTGCCGATTACAATATCCGCGGCGGAGTGCATACGGTGGCAAGTGTCGAGTGGGGAAGGAAAACCAGGGCAAAGGCGGCCGGCTAATTTTCAGATAGTGATTATCGTCAAGACATTTATCATCATCGGCTCTCTTTCCGCACTCATCGCGGTGGCTCTCGGTGCGTTCGCCGCACACGCGTTGAAGGCAAGGCTCACAACGGAAATGATGAACACATTTGAAGTCGGTGTTCGCTATCATCTCGTTCATTCCCTGGCAATTTTTATCGTCGCATGGATTGCGCTCCAGTACCCGGATGCTTCGATTCAGGTTTCCGGCTGGTTATTCACCGCCGGCATTTTACTCTTTTCCGGGAGTCTTTATGCGATGGGCATCACGGGCATGACATGGCTCGGTGCCATTACACCCTTTGGCGGGATGTGTTTCCTCGCTGGATGGGCCTGGATGGGGTGGCGTATCTGGAAACTACACTAGGGAATCGGTTTCTCGGGTGCGGTGCTTTGTTTCTTCGATTTGTGACGAACTACCTCGATCACCGCCGGCGCCATTGAAAGGACGATGATGGCGAGGATGACGATACTGAAGTTGCTCTTCACGACAGGAAGATTACCAAAATAGTACCCGCCGCCGACGAATATTCCAACCCATCCGATTCCCGCAACGATATTGTAGAACATGAACCGACCGTGGTTCATCAATGCGATGCCTGCGACAAACGGCGCGAACGTGCGGATGATCGGGAGGAACCGGGCGACGATGATTGTCTTGCCTCCGTGTTTCTCGTAGAAGGCATGGGCGCGATCGAGATGTGAAGTGTTGAGGAAGCGCAGCTTCTTCTTCAAGACGCTCGGTCCCAGGGTATACCCGATCCAGTAATTTACCGTGTTACCGATGATTGCGGCGATCGAGAGGAGAACAAACAGCCACACCCCATCGAGCGGCCCGGAAGCCGCGAGGGCGCCTGCGGCGAACAGCAGGGAATCACCCGGGAGGAACGGCGTGACGACCAGTCCGGTCTCGCAAAAAATGATCGCGAACAATATCGCGTAGGTCCACGACCCGTAAGCAAGGATGAGCTCGTTAAGATGAACATCGACATGAACGACAAAGTCGATTAGCTGGTTAAGGTATTCCAATGTTCTTCCTTTCGTGGGAGGATCCAAAGCAGCACAACCGGTTGAATCGCAGTTTCATCGGTTCCGAGTTTCGCAGCCTTCATTCTACCAGCACAAAATCGATTTGCCGTTCCTCGGGGTCGACACGCACCACCTGTATTCTCACCGAATCCCCCAGGCGGTAACGTTTTTTGGTTCTCCGGCCGATCAGCGAATAATGTTTCTCGTCATACACGTAGTAGTCGTCTTTCATGTCGCGAACGCGGACGAGCCCCTGGACAAGGATATCTGCAATCTCAACAAAGATCCCGAAATTCGTTACCCCGGAGATGATCGCGTCGAACTCATCGCCAACGTGGCGTTTCATATATTCGACCTGCATGACTTTCACCGAAGCCCGTTCGGCCTCCATCGCAATCCGCTCCCGTTCAGAGGAAAGCCTGCAGATTTCCGGCAATTCACTCAATAATTGCTCGCGTCGTTTGAGTGTCATCTTGCGTGAGTATTCATCGAGGAGCCTGTGCACCATGAGATCGGGATAGCGCCGGATCGGCGAAGTGAAATGTGAATAGTATTTGAATCCCAGTCCGAAGTGCCCGATATTGTGCTCAGAATAAATGGCTTTCGCCATTGAGCGTATTGCAACTTCGTTCACGACGTTTTCTTCATCCTTGCCTTTTACGTCATTCAAGAGTTTCTGGAGTGCCCGCGAAGTAACGCCGCCGGAGAGATTGAGCGAATATCCCAGGTGTTCCACGAACGATGCAAGTTCCTGGAGTTTTTCCGGGGGTGGCGAGTCATGGATACGGTAAATGAAGGGACGAATCTGGTCTTCCTTTTTTGCCAGCCCTACATGCTTTGCAACAACCTGGTTTGCGAGAAGCATGAATTCCTCGACGAGGCGATGGGCATCGAGGCGCTGTTTCTTTACGATCGATGACGGCTTTCCGTGTTCGTCAAATTTGAACTTCGTTTCCAGCGATTCAAAATCGATGCTGCCTTCCTTCAGCCGCTTCTTCAGCAATGTCTGACTGAGTTGATGCATGAGCTTGATGGTCGAAGTGAACTCTCCCCGCCCCGTTTCAATGATCTTCTGTGCCTCTTCATACGTGAACCGGCGCTTGCTGATGATGACGCTTTTTTCGATCTGATAATCGGTCACGATGCCGCGCGGCGTCATCGTCATGAGCGCCGTGTAGGTAAGCCGCTCTTCGTCGGGTCGAAGGCTGCAAACGTCGTTTGAAAGTTTTTCCGGGAGCATCGGTATAACTTCGTCAGCCAGGTAGACGCTCGTTCCGCGTTTCAAGGCTTCATGGTGGAGTGCGGTTCCCTCCTGAACATAATGGCTGACATCCGCGATGTGGACTCCGAGACGGCAGTTCCCGTCCGGGAGTTGCTCCAGGGAAACCGCGTCGTCAAAATCCTTCGCGTCCTCAGGGTCGATCGTGAAGCACAGGAGCTCCCGCAGGTCAAGCCGTTTCGCAATCTCTTCCTTGGAGATAGTTTTCCCGATGCGCTCTGCTTCTGCTGCAACATCCTTTGGAAAATGAAGCGGCAGACGAAACTCCCTGGCAACGGCGGTCATTTCGACGCTGACTTCGCCCGGTTTGCCGAGGATATCGAGAATCTGTCCCTCGGGGCTCATGTTGGGCGATTCCCAGACGTCAATTTGTGCAACAACTTTTTGTCCGGGGCGCGCACCCTTTGTCTTCCCCTCCGGGATGTAAATATCCCGTCCGAATTTATTATTATCCGGGACAACGAAGAAGAAATGTTTGCTCTTGTTCAGCACCCCGACAATGGGCTGCCCGCTTCGTTTGACGACTTCTACGATCTCCCCATCCACCGGCTCCGTGTCCCCTTCTTTCCGGCCCGCGGTGTGCGCAAGCAAGGCCACACTCACCGTGTCACCATCGAGCGCAGTTCCCACAAACCGTGTGGGAATACTCACTGAGCCTGTCTCGGGGGGCAGAAGTCGCACGATCGCCGGTCCGGATCGTGGAATGCTGAGGAGACCTTTAAGCTGCCTGGAAGGGTGGGGGACACCGTGGCGATAGCGCTTTCCCTTGTCGCGCTCGACGGCGTTTGATTGATGTAACTCGTTTAGCGCGCGGGAGAGGAGACGAAAATCGTCAAGTTTTTTTAACGATAAGCGACGGGCGAGGACCCGGGGCTTGAATGCCTCGTTCGGATGTTGCGCGAGAAAATGAAGCACCTTGTTCTTGAGCGTGTCGAGATATTGTTCTGGCATGATTATTAGAATGAGATTCGGTAGTAGAGGCGTGCGTTATTGGTGAGTTTCTTGTCCTCCGACAGATCGCTCCCTTCCACTTTGCGTTCGAGCTCGATGAACAGGTTGCGGATGCTTTGCACGTTGAGCATTCTTCCCAGGCTCAGCTGGTAGCTCACGTTCGCATTGTTGATATCGTTCAGGATTTTTCCGCCGAAGCGGAGATAACCGTTGAATACTTCACTGCTGATGCGCAGGTTCGCAGACTCCTGCAAACTGCCGCCCTGGTACGAAAACTCGGCGCTTCGAATGAAAGGGAATTCCTGGCGGAGAAAGTTTGTGAAGATTCCCGAGAGCAAATGGGACGTAAGGCCGGAAACGCCCGCCGAACCAAAGCTGGTCGCGATGTTTTCCCGTTCCCGGGACGACAGCTGATCCCGAAATTTTCCGGTCAGTATGAACGAGATGGCATCCGACTGCACGTCGTGTCCCTTCTCCCCCCAATCCTTGGGATCCGGGTCGGGGTCGACCTGAACTTTCATTCCCATCGTCAGTCTGGGCTCGTACCTGGTACCCTTGATCTTAAGCTCCACGATCACCTTTTGTTCAACGGTTTTTTGTTCTTCATCAACGATTCCTTGTTCGGAAATTCTCCGGGGGACTTGCTGGGTATAGCCTTCATAGGTGGCTTCGATATCGAGAACGGGATTGTCCCATGGACCGACAAACTGCAGCTTTCCCGAGGCGTCAAATTGCTTAAAAAAGTTGTAGTATGAACGGGGAAGCACCGAGATATCACCATAGATCGTCGCAGTTCCGCGGTCGTTGATAGCGCTTACCTTGCCTTCAAGTTCCGCGTACAGTTCTTCATTCGTTGCGGGGGTGAAGATCATTTTTATTGAGGTTGTCCCCTTTGTCTCGATGTCGAGGTTGTAACGCAATCTGTCGACGAAGGAAAGTTCTGTTCCGCGGTCGACGTGTCGGGTGGTGGCATAACCCGAATCGACCGTCCGGTAGAACTTCTGGGAAAACATATCTGCCTTCGGGGCTTCTCGAGACGTATCATCGACGACGATGTAATGCAGCAGTTGTCGTCCGGATCCTTCCGACCGCATCGTGGGGGGATATTCGAGATCGGCGTTGAGAATGGACAGATGTCCTGAGAGGAACGGCTGGTCCAGTGTCCCCTTCAAGTTCAGACCGGGGGGCTCAATTTCAGTCAATAGCGTACCGTAGAATGTCGGGATCGTTTTCCGAGTGGCGCTCGTCATGAGCAAAAGCTGTCCGAAGGCGGTAATATCCACCGAGGCAATTCTGTAATCTTTTATCGAGATCGAGCCTGTAAACCGGGCATCGCCTCTCATTCGCTCGGAGAGGGGGTTTTTCACCTGAATGTCCTTGAGAATGATCTTGTCTCCCGAGGGCTCGAGCTCGCCACTGATGGTATACGGGATGTTATTGGGGCCGAATGTGCACTGTACATCGGCCAGTGAAATTGATCCGCTGAATTCCGGATTGTTGGGAGTGCCCCCGACGATGACATTGCACCGGACCTTGCCGCTCAGGTTATCGAGGTCGGCGATCAATGGGTCGAGAATGCTGAGGTCGGAGCCTTCCGAGATAATGAAGAGCTCTTGCTGTACGTCCGGGAAACGTCGCCCGGCATTCCTGAACGCGAGATCAATGGGGAGGTTCCCCCGGACCGAAAGAATATCAGCCGGATTGCTTGGCGACTCCTTAACATTGATGTTCACGGCCGCAGATTTATCGGCATAGTTGACCTTCGCACTGACAGATCCCAATCGTGTCTGTTTAAAATAGGTGTCTTCGCTTCGTGCGTTGAAATTGATGAGGGGGGCTTCCTGGGAACCTGAAAGTTTGACGTCCGCGTCAAGCACACCCCGGAAGCCCTGACCTGCCCGCGCGCGCTCGGGATTTCGGAGCCAGACGTTGAGTCCGTCAAGGTCGAATCCGTGAAGCGTCCCGGTAAAGTCGATCTCACCCGAATGTTTCGTTGCACCGGTGAACGAGAGGGACTCACTGCCGCGCTTCATCACAGCATGCATGACGCGAAATCCCTCATAATTCAACCGTGTCTGTATGTCTTGATCGTTCGTCCAACGGTAATCGCCGTCGCCGATGTTCAAACTGTCGAGGTCAAAGACATACGTATTCGGCTGGATCGAGGATTGCCCGCCGAAACTCACGTGGTAGAGGGAATCGACAACCCCTGTGAAAGTGAATGTTCCCCGCAGCTGATGGTAGTCGATCGATACGCTGGATGCATCCAACCGTCTGGAGTCAAATAATCCTGAACCCAATCTGGCGTTCAGTTTGCCCGAAAACGTCTCGAGCGTTCGCGTGGGAGAGAGATTCACGGCGCTCAAGGTTACCCGCGTGTCGTTCAGTATGATCCCGTTGTCTACCGTTCCAATGAAAAACTGATCGATGATCCCGTCCGCTGAAAACGTCAACCGATCATCCGGACCCTTCATGGTTCCGTTCAGCGCGCCCCGGGCATTAAATTCCTTTCCTCCGAGAAACGCAGCGAGAGGCTCAAGGTCGAACACATGTATCTCGTAGGTAAAATCCATTGTTCGCTGTGACAATGTGTGCGCCGGAATCTGCAAGAGGTTAGGTTGCTGTTGACTCGTTGTCGTTTCAGGCGGAGAGGCGTGTTCCTTGATTGTCGCAAGAAGATTCGTGGACAGATTGGCTATAGACGCCACCGCGACATCGAGATCGAACCTTCCCTTGAATTCGACATTCGCAAGCGATGACTGCATCGACAATAATCGCTTGTTGGGGTCAAACTGGTCGAGAGAAAAATTCAACTCGAGCGGATCAAGCCTTCTTCCCTGGTACGCCGACGTGAGGAGCGAGAGGGTCAACGTTCCGCTGACGTCGTCGATCGTGCGTCCTGAACTCACAAACGATGTGCGGAGCGTGAGGTCGCTCTGGTATTCGGGGTCGTCCAGGAGTTTGGAAAGGTCGACGGAGAGAAGTCCGATGACCGCGTCAAATTTTGGAACATGCTCATCGGTGAAGTCACCGTGGCCTGAAATTGTGATTCCCATGTCTTCCGCGTTGAAGGAGGAGTTGACCTCGACACGATGCGGAAGCGCGTGGACGCTTAACTCGCCGGTGGTAAGCGAAATGTTCTGGATCCGGGACGAATCCATCGTCATCGTGAGATCGGCGTTCATCGTATCAACCGACGTCCCCTGGCCGCGAATCGTTCCTGATGCAAAGAGCGACGTCTTCAGCTTCTCATTCGAGAGGATGTTCGCGAGGTTTAGCCGACGAGTCGTAAACGCACAGTCATACTGTGGTAGCGGGTGTTCCAGGTTCATCGTCCCGTCAATCTGAATATCGCCGAACGGACCGCCCAGCAGCGTCTTTAGCTTAAAGTCGAGCGGTTTTCCGGTGAACTCGGTGAATACGGATGCGGTACCGACACCATCGAAAGCTGGAAGATTCAGTCCACGCAATACTTTCGGAACATCCGGACCGTGGATCCTGCTATTTCCGAGGAGAATGCTGAGAGAAAGGCTATCGGGCTCATGAAGATTACGGAGGTTCCCGGTAATATTCAGCGCGCTCTCAAGGGTCTGGAGGCTCAGCTGACGAAGGTTCAAATTTCCGAATTCGCCTTCGGCCGTACATTCGACATAGGCGGAACCATCGAGAAAACTAAGTGGCGGGATGAACATCCTCAGCTCCGCCAAATCGAGATTGTTTGCCCGAAGATGCAGCCGCGTCGAGTCTCTCACGAGTGATCGTACATCGATGCCGCGAAAAAGGTTGAGGTGCTGAATCGATGCATCCAATTCCAGATAGGAGTGAGAAGTCTGGAGGACGAAGTTGTCCAACGCAACACCTTCAGGCTGAATTTCGACGTCACCCTTAAGGAAAATGAGCTCAAACCGGGGATCGCTCGAGTAGAAACTCAGGTGATTGATGTGTGATCTGCATTGCTCATTCTCGAACGAGCTGCTTGAGACAAGGCTGAGATCATGTATCACGAAGTCATGATATTCAACGGAGGAGTCCCGGGACCGCGGGTGGTCGGCCGCGAGCAGTGAAGCCGAGTCTACCACCGAAACTGTGCCGCGCTTAAGTTCAAGATCGTCGATGGTGATTGTCCAATCGAAGGGATGACCCGCGGATGTGTCACCGGGTTTGAAAAGTTGAGCGATGTTCCACTCACCGCGCGGCGAGCGTCTGAAATGTGCCGCCGGCTGCTCGACGATCAGGTATTCGATGTGGAACAATTTCTCGGGGAGACGCAGGGGATCGTACTAGA
>DASYTP010000307.1:0-7062 GCA_036002145.1 Bacteroidota bacterium
ACTTCGCGGGCTCCGAATGCCCCTAATCCTCCGGCGCTCGACACGAGCGCGTAAGAGAGCACGGCAAATCCGATGTTGATCGCTCCGAAGTCGGACGTCGTGATCGTGCGGGCGAGAAAGGCGATCGTGAGAAATCCCAGGACACGCCGTCCGATGTCACTGGCGATGATGGCGATGAAATTGGAGGCGAGACGTTTCATGACGCGAATCCCTCGATAATGCGTTGCAGCTCCGCCTCACGCTTTTCCCTGGGATAGAGCGCCACCATCCGGGCGCGGGCTTTCGCCCCCACTTCATCGGGCATTTGCATTGCTTTGAGCAGCGCGGCAACCAGGGCACCGACATTCGCGGGGGGCACAAGCAATCCGATCCCGCTCACCGCGGTCGTCATGCCGCCGACATTCGAGGCGACCGGGATGCAACCGCAGAGCATCGCCTCGCGCAGCGTGTAGCACAATGCTTCAATCACCGAGGGCTGACAGTACACCTTCGCCGAGCGATAGAATGGAAGCAACTCCTCTCTTGCAACGACCGCTCGAAATGTCATATTCTGCGGGGGATTCAGGTCGAAAACGAATCGCGCATCGGCGCCGACCACAGAGAAGGTAAACTGCGGAAGCCTTCGGGCAGATTCAATCAGGACGTCGATACCTTTGCGCAGCATCGTCCCCTCATCACGTACAGCTGCTACCGTCAGAATGTGTGGATCCTTATCTCCGCCAGGTTTCCAAAAATCAAGATCGAAGCCCGGGGGGACATACGTGATGTTCCCGCCCGTGTACTCCGCCAACCGGGTCGCAGCCTTTTTCATCGAAAGATCACTCACCAACACCCGATTTGCTTTCAGGAGGGCGTACCTCACAAGTTTCGATCTCCACCAGCTCAGCCATATGCCATAACCCAATCGTTCGTCTTTTGCGATATCCACGCCCCCAAGCACGATGACCGACTTCCGTCCAAGAAGTCTCGCGGCGATCACCCCGATCGCGCCATAGACGGACGCGAACCAGCAAAAAACGATATCGGCGCGGAGCACGCCAAGAACAATCGGCACCAGCTGCCCTACACCGCTTCCAACAAGCGGATGCACGCGATAGCGCCTGGAGAGGGCGTCGAGATCCTCCTGGATAAACGGCGCCCTGAAGGCAGAGATAAAGAGGATATTGGGGGAGTCCTTCAATCAAGTCTCGCGGCTACGCATTACGGCTGACGATTACGTTGTTCCAGCAGGGCGAGCGTGCGCTGTGCGGCATTGTTCCAGTCAAATGTCGCCGCCCATGTGTGTGCCGCCTCCGCCAGGCGGTTGCGTAACGCGGTGTCGGTGAGCAGGAGTTCGATCTTCATTGCCAATTCGTCGATGTTCCCGAACTTGTAGAGCAACCCGGTCTCATTGTCTTTGACCGCGTCGCGAAGGCCCGGGACGTCGCTTGCAATCACCGTGGTGCCGCAGGCATTCGCTTCAATCACAGTCAAGCCCCATCCTTCCTTGGAAGACGTGTTCACTCCGAACCAGACCTTCTGCATCCAGCCCACTTTCTCAGCATCGCTCACGAATCCTGTGAATTGCACTGCAGAGTCGATACCGAGCCGGTGTGCGACGGATTCGAGAGCCGGCCGATAGTCCCCTTCTCCAACGAAGACGAGGTTGAGTTCCGGGAACTTCTTTCTCACGATGGCAAACGCCTGCAATAAATGTTCACCCGATTTATATTTTTTCAACCTTCCAAAATAACCCACCAGCGGGGTTGGGTTTCTCTTTCCCGGATCAGCCTTGTGAACGACGTGATCCACGCAATTATGAACAATCTCAATGTTATCTGCGGAGATCCCCAAATGGAGGATCTCGTTTCTCGTGCTGGGTGATACAACGATGAACGGCGCACGCTTCCACCGGCATAGGGCAAAGCCCAGTCGTTCCATGAGGAACACATACAAGGCGACTGGAAAAGGAGCCTCAAGGAAAATGCTCTTCCTGAAAAGATGATGGGTGATAATATACAGCGGCTCACGAATGTAAAGGGGGGTGAAGAAAGGGATCTTGTTCATATCATCCACGACCATATCATACTTACGGGAGCGGAAGCGCATGAAGTAATGAAACGGCACGGTGAAATTAAAAAAGTGGCGTCCTCCCTGCCTCACGACGGTGATACCGTCGATCTTTTCGACCGGCGGTGCGCCGTCGAAGCTGGAGCAGAACAACGTCACTTCGTGCCCCATCCGGGCAATGCGGGAAAACACCTCCTGGAGGTTCACTTCGGCGCCGCCTGCGAGCGGATTCTTGATATCTTGCCAGTTAAAGACGAGAATTTTCATCATCAGGCGCGGGTGCGCTCTTCCCGGCAGACGAAAGGTTATTTTGTTTTCGGTGTGTTGGTGTCGGGAGGAGTGCCTTTCACACGTTGTTCATATGAACGTATCCGAGTTTCCAAATCCGGCACAGAGCCGAACACCGACCGGGCGCTTTGCAACGTAGCGAGGGCAGATCCATAATCTTTCCTGGCGTCATATAAATCGACAAGGTAACGATACGGCATGAAAGGATCATTGGGATCCGGGTTGCCGGCACTTATAAGCTCCTGACAGATTGACTCGACGATCTGCGAATACTTGTTAAAATTGACTGAATCTCCCACCTGGTTGAACACCCCCATGATATCCGCAGTCAGCCGCCAGTCCTGATTCTTGATGACGTTCACGGGCATAACTTCTTCCATGCGCTGCATGACCTTTCGCGCTTTTTCGACGTCGTTTTGATTCCGCAACGCATGATACGCAAGCCGTAAGAAGCTTGCGCGATAGTTCATGACCATGCGCTGTACATTTTCATCGTAGTAGACTTCGGTGTTATTGAGATTGCGGTACCGGAATCCATTTTGCGGCGTCACCGTCGGGTTAACGTTCAAGCCCATCACGTTCTCCTCCATCACACTTTGCTCGAGTCCACCGATCGCGTCTCCTGGGGTCGGCATCGGTTTCAGAGTGTACACCAGTCCCCGCATCCACAGGTAATTGTCCAGGCCGATTTTCGAGTCCGGCGAGCAGGTGACGGCAAAATGAATGGGTCGCTCCCACTTATTCGTCAGAATGATATCACGCACCATGAGGTCCTGCACGCGCAGGATTCTCGTATCCTGGGCGATATTGATCCCGTTCAAGGCGAAACTTATTTTTCCCCGATGCAACACTGACGTATCGCTCACCCCAAATCGTTGCGCAACCGCAGGTGAGAATGGAATGTCTATCTGACGCGGTTTCCAGAGAACGGGGTTGATTCCTTCAATCTGTGCATTGGTCAGCGAGATCGGCACTTCCTTCGTGCCGAACGGCTTCTCGTTTTTCAGCGCATGAATATACCAGTTGGTGTTCACGAGGCTGAGATTGACGATGCGGACGTCGCGACGCACAGCCTCGACATCTTGCAAGTACCACAAGGGGAATGTATCATTGTCGCCGTTCGTAAAGAGAATGGAATTCGGCTCACAGCTTTGCAATAAGTTGTAGGAGTAATCCCATGCAATGTAATTCTGACTACGGTCATGATCGTGCCAGTTGGTGCGGATCATATTCACCGGAACGGCGAGCATAGCGACGGCCAACACTCCCGCTACTGCCGGTTTATAGGAAGGTGATTGTTTCAGCGCGTCCCGGAGGAAATCCGCAATACCCGCGATTCCCACTCCGATCCAGAGTGCCACACAGTAATATGCGCCGACGTAGAAATAATCACGCTCCCTCGGTTGGGGGTCTTGCTGGTTCTGATAGAGATCGAGGACGATGCCCATGATGATGAACATCGAGGCGAATACGAGTCCCATCTTCCAGTCCTTCTTGAACTGATAGTAAACTCCCACGATCGCCAACAAAAGTGGAATGAATAATGGAATGCCGCTGGTGTCCTTCCAGCTCACTCCCGCATCCTGCCAGTCTCCCTCGGAACCCACGAAATTCCAGAGTACATATCGAATGAACATATGATTGACCTGATACCGCCAGAAGAAATCTGCATCGCTGGTGTAGTTGACCCTGGTGGGCTCGTGCATCGCCTCCCTCGACCACCTCCGCGGAAACAGTTTTTCTTTCATCGCCTGCGTCTCGTTGTCCCAGCTTTCGCCTTTCAACAACGGCGTCTCACCATACTGTTCGCGCGTCAGGTAGCTCGTCAGCCTCGTCAGGTTACTCGGGTTGTTCTCCTTCATCGGAAGGTTGTCGACGTTGGATCGGATAAGGACCTGGGCGTATGTCGTGTAACAGAGAACAATCAACAAAAACGACAGACATGCGATGTGCAGCATTTTTTGCTTGGATTCTATTGTCCGGTATGCCCCGTACGCGGCCGCAAGAATACACAACAATGGAATGAACGGGAGCAACTCGCTCTTAAATCCTTTAAAGTCTCCGTCGAGAAATGAAGGCAACAGTTGAACGATGCCGGGGTAAATGACGAAGAAGATCCCGACGGCGACGAAACCAAACTTGATAAAGCTGTCGCGCGAAAACTCATACTTTCGGAAATACACGATCATGAGAACCGGGAAGGCCACGAGCACCGAGAGGATATGAACACCGGTTGAGAGACCTATCACGTATGCAATCAGCAAGAGGTACTTCTCATTGTGCGGCTCATCGGCGCGTTCCCACCATCGTAATGCGAGCCAGATACAGAATGAGGCGAAGAACATCCCCAACCCGTACACTTCCGCCTCGATGGCGTTATCCCAGTAGGTCGTGCTGAATGCCAGGGCAAAGGCTCCGATTGCCGACGATCCCCGGACGATCAGCCTGTCGACTGCGGTCTCCGTACTGTGAAACCTTCCGATAACCTTGACGCCGGTGAGGTAAAGGAACATAATGCCCAGTGCGCTCCCGACGGCTGAAATCGCGTGCATCCTGGCGGCAATGTCCGGCAGGAATGGAACCAGCGAGACGAGTCGTGCAATCAAGGTGAAGAGAGGCGAACCCGGCGGGTGAGGCACTTCCAACAGCCGCGAAGCTGCACAGAATTCACCTACATCCCAGAAAACTACAGTCACGGATAACGTCTTCATGTACACGAAGGCGCTTGCCAGGAAAACACCGAGTGCGATGATGCGATTTATTCTCTTGTCCGACATTATTTCCTCAAAAATTCAAAAACCGGAGCACAAATATAGAAGAAATTGAAACCAATCGCAAGGAACATCAGGCGGGGGACAGATTGGCGAGAAGGCGTACCGTGATTTCATCACACAGCATAAACCCTTTGTCGGTGAGTCGGAGTATCGTGTCGTCGAGAATGGCGAGCCCGGATTCGATCAAATCGCGAATCGCAGGCCGTGGAGGCGCGAGAACATCCACGCCAAAGTCGTTGAAGACCTGGCGAAGATCGACGCCCCTGCTTCGCAGTCCGAGCATGATGCGCTCTTCCAGAAGCTGCTCGTTGGAGAGGCGTTCTTCTCCGGCTACCGGCAGCCGGCCTGCGGAAATCATTTCGCAGTAATTTCGATTGTTGGCAATGTTCCACCAGCGCTTCATCGAATGGAACGAATGTGCCGAGGGACCGAATCCGAAATAGTTCGTGTGATTCCAGTAATTGCTGTTATGACGGGAAGACCGATGCGGCCTCGCGTAGCTGGAGACCTCATAGTGCTCGAACCCCGTGTCGCGCAGATACTCCATCGTAAACCTGTACATTCCTGCTTCTGCGGAGGTGGGTAGAGGCGAGACTTGCTTCGCCTTTACCATGCGGGCGAGAGGCGTATTCTGCTCGACGATCAGGCTGTAAGCTGAGATATGTTGCGGCTCAAGCTCGACTGCACGACGCAGGTTGTCCTTCCATCCGGCCATCGTTTGATGCGGGAGCGCAAAGATCAGATCCAGGTTGATATTCTCAAACTGCGCCTTCTTCGCCAGGCCAATCGCCTCCACGGCTGCTGAAGCGGTGTGGATGCGCGTGAGGAATTTCAGTTCATCATCGTGGAAGGACTGGACTCCGAAGCTGATCCGGTTCACGCCTGCCGATCGGTATCCGGCAAGCTTCTCTTCATTCACTGTTCCCGGGTTTGCTTCGAGCGTAATCTCCGCATCGGGCGCGACGTCGAACTTCCGGGAGAGTAAACGCAGTATCTCATCAACCGCGACCGGGGAAAGTAGCGAGGGAGTTCCACCACCAAAAAATATCGTCTCGAACTTCTCCCCTTTTCCGTCCGTCGGAAATAATTCTATCTCCCGCTTCAACGCACGAAGAAAATCCTCCATCATACTGAGCGATTCGATGGAATAGAAGTCGCAGTAGATGCACTTGTGTTCGCAAAAGGGAATGTGGAGGTAGAGACTGGACAAGAGCAGTTAATAGTTATTAGTTATCAGTTATTGGTTCGTGGTCTGCGATGATAGTTTCGTTTTCTTGTTTTGTATTTTTGGATGTAGCTTGTCATCAGCCGAATAACGGTTAACAAATAACGAATAACGGACTTAACGAATAAGTTTCCCGATCCGGCCCCATCTGATCGCTGAAAAAAAATCCGAAAGAGTGTGTCTCCCGAAAGAACCGTTCATTGACCAGTAGATAAGCGTCGCTTTACCGATGACGTTTTCCTCGGGAAGGAAACCCCACGAGCGGCTGTCGATGCTGTGACTTCGATTGTCGCCAAGGACAAACAGGTAATTCTTCTCAATCGTATAGCGTGATACCGGCTTCCCGTCAACCAAAAGTTCCGCCGACTCCGACGACTCGAAGCTATGGCCTTCCCGCCGGATGAGCGTCTCCCATCGATGAGCGTTCTCCTTGTTGAGCTCGACGACCTGACCTGCATACGGTACCATGACGGGCCCGACGGCGACGGAGTCGGTCCCCGAATTCTCCATGGACTCGACGTCAGTCCATGCCGGCAAGCGGGCATTGTTCACGTAGACCTCGCCGCCCCGAATAACGATCCGATCACCGGGACCGGCGATGCAGCGTTTGACAAACAGCGCAGCTTCCCCCTGGTGTCCCCGAAGGCCGTCATCGGGAAGCTTGAACACTACCACGTCTCCGGATGTGAGTGCCCGGATTGACGGCAGGGGCAGGGACGAAGCTTC
>DASYTP010000308.1:0-9192 GCA_036002145.1 Bacteroidota bacterium
ACGTCGTCGGTTACTCGATCGCGATCGCGGGATGTTATCTTGCAGGATACCTCGTTCCCGGAAGTCTGAATTGGGGCTTCCACTTCCTGGGCTTTCTGCCAACCTGGTGTTGCGTGCTCTATTTCGTTTGCATATCGGTGGCAATTCTGGCCGGCATGAAAGGAATTCCACCGGGATTCATCAGATCTGCTGCGAACCTCCTCCACCGGCGACCGCGCGAATTCCTCGTCGTCCTCATCATGCTTGTCATAAGCTGTGGTATCGTGCTGCGAATACGGATACCTCTTCTGGGCGATGGATTCTACCTTGTGAGAAACTATGTCGAGGCATTCCGCGGCGTGGCGCCGCTCTACCCTCGTGATGAGCCTTTGGCGACCGGTTATTTTTCGCTCATCCTCGGTACAACCGGGATGCAGACGTTTCAACAGTTCCTCGACGCATTCCTGGTTGCCGACCTGTTGCTCGCGGCAGGATTTGTCATCAACGTCTTCATGATCGTTCGCACGATCTACTCCGAGTCCTCAGCACGGTTCGTGGCATTGCTCTTCCTCCTTGTGCTCCCATACATGCAGCTGTTCTTCGGTTACGTCGAAATATACTCTGCCGTCCTTTTCGCGGTTTCCCTGCACCTCAATATTTCTCTTCTCTGCCTGCATCGCAAGATATCATTCCTGTTTGTCCCGATTTCTTTACTGGTGGCCGTTTTGACGCACTATCTGGCATTGTTACTCCTGCCCTCCCTGCTCCTTCTGACATTCCTGCAATGGAAAGGCCACCGACGGAAAGAGATAGTGTTTGGATATGGAGTCGCACTTTCCTCCCTTCTCCTGTTGCTTGCTCTCATAAACTTCAATGTGGAAGATTATTATTCCTGGGTTCCCTATAGCCACTTTCTTTCGATTGTGGAGCCCGGATCCGGAATGGAAAAATCCTCGGAGGCGTACACACTCTTCTCTCCCTACCACGTCGTCGACATCGCGAATCTGCTCATTCTGCTCTGCCCCGCTGCATTGTTCCTCATCGCGACCTCGGTGCGATCGTTCCGGAAGAATGTGCTCCACGACTCCACGGGGAAGTACCTGCTCTCGGCGACGTTGCCGCCGGGGATCTTCTTGTGCCTCGTCAAATTCGATCTCGGAGCGGCTCGAGATTGGGATGTCTTCACTCCCTACGTTTTCATTCTTGCGCTGTTCGCGGTCTGGATGCACCTTGGCCGGGGAGATTCCGTCGAGCTAAAGCCGATCACAATGATAATTCTGGTGACGGCAATACACACGTTTCTCTACATCTATTTCAATACAACACGCGACCAGGGAATAAGGAGATACCAAACCTTCTTCGATAAACGCGTCCTCCCCCAGGTGGGTTACTATAACGCAACCCTGTTCCTCTCTCAATATTATCATCAGATAAAAAACCCCGACGAACCGGTTGTCTTATGGCATCGGTATGTCGACGCGTTCCCGGGCGATCCGCGCGGTTATCTTAACGTCATCAACAATTATGATCGCAATGATGAACATGCGGCCCCTGAAATCATGGAGACCTACGAACGCTGGCAGCAAAACGATTCCGGGAATGCAATGATGAAAGAAGAATTTGCGACGTTCTGTCTCGATGCCGGGAACCGGTACTTTTCACAGAACAAATTCTCTGAGGCGCAACGATATTATCGGAAACTACTGTCGCTTGACACGATGAACCCCAGGGCGTACAATAACCTGGGCAGCGTCTACGCCCAGCAGGAGAAGTATGATGAGGCGGTGACGTGGTTTCGCAGGGCGATTTCGCTCGACTCCACCTATTCTGATGCCTATTACAACCTTGGAATTGCCATGATTGACAACAGAGTCCGCGGCGACGGGATTAACCTTATCGTGCGCGCCGCTCAACTGGGCAATAACCGTGCACGGCAGGAGCTTCAGGAGCGGGGGATTCGATGGAGAGACGGTTTACGATAAACGGATTATTTTAGTTATATTGCACCTCCAACAATAATCCTGGGCATCCTATGGACACCACAAAAATAGCAATCGGGGCAATTATTGTGCTCTCGATAACGCTTCTCATCATCTCCTTTCGCTCCTGTCGCACGCAAGCCGAAACCGATGCTGCGGCTACGGGGGCGACACTGATGGGTTTCGTAAAAGGCATTGAAGGGAACGCGCCCGCCGAACGAAGACTGTACATCAAGACCAAACTCAAGGAATTTGATGTCCCGTTTGCCCTCATGCCGTTCGATACCGTGCTGCTCCGGTCTAATGGAAGGGCGGATACCATCAGGGGCGAAAACATCGTCGTGACGATTGGAAACAGGAACAGGAAGATTGTTGTCGGCGCTCATTGTGATGCTGTCCCGGGTTCTCCCGGCGCAAATGATAACGGTGGCGGCGTTGCGGTCGTGCTGGAATTGATTCGAACCGTGAAAGATATGCCGCTCAATCATTCAATCGACTTCTGTTTCTTCGATCAGGAAGAATCCGGACTCATAGGGTCGGCGACATACGTGAAGCGACGCGATCAATCATTTTTTCATCTTGCCATGATCAACCTGGATGTCGAAGGTACAGGGGATGAGATCTACGTCGGTCCGGTCGGAGGGGGCGACGACGATCTGCTCATGAAATACGTCCACGAGGCGCGCGACAAAACAAAATATCCCTACGTGGAACATGAGATTTATCCGGGTTCCGACCATGAGTCGTTTGCACAGGCGCGACTGGAAAACATTTCTATATCAGTGGTGGTGAAGGGTGACGGGGAGAAGCTGGCAAAATGGGTAAAATCCGGCTACAGGAAAATCGAGAGGCCAGAGGACATGCCGGAGGTGCTGAAAGTAATGCATTCGCCGCGTGATTCATCCGAGTTTGTCTCCCCCGACGCGTTGAACATGTCTTATGTTTTTGCAAAAACCACATTGTTACTCCTCGACCAGAGTGAACCATGACAAAGACGGCGGTTCCGCCGGGTCTCGTCGAGACCGATCTGAAGGAGATTGAACGGAGCCCTCTCATCAATTCCGACCTCGCCCCGACGAAGATAGCGCAGCGGACGTGGGGAACATATAACATTGCCGCATTGTGGATTGGCATGGCCGTATGTATCCCAACGTATATGCTTGCCAGCGGACTTATCGCGGGGGGCATGAACTGGCGGCAGGCAATCTTCACCATCGCGCTCGGCAACTTCATTGTCCTCATCCCGATGATCCTCAACGCCCATGCCGGAACGAAGTACGGTATCCCATTCCCGATTCTTGCAAGAGCATCATTTGGAACGCTCGGTTCCAATATTCCCGCGATTCTCCGTGCCATCGTGGCTTGCGGCTGGTTTGGCATTCAAACGTGGATCGGAGGTCAGGCCATAAATGCTATGCTTGTTGTTCTGATTCCTGCGTGGGGAAGCTTTGAGGTGGGACAGTGGGTGAGTTTTGCGATCTTCTGGGTGATGAACGTATACTTCATCATTAAGGGGACGGAGTCCATCCGCTGGCTGGAATCGCTCTCGGCGCCATTTCTGATAATTGTTGGCCTCGCTCTTCTGCTCTGGGCATATAATCGCGGCGGCGGATGGGGACCTATCCTTTCACAGCCCGGCAAGTTCCAATCGACGGGGGAGTTCTGGAAATTCTTTGTGCCATCGTTGACCGGCATGGTGGGGTTCTGGGCGACGCTGTCGTTGAATATTCCTGATTTTTCCCGATACGCCAAGAGCCAGCGCGCGCAGATCGCCGGCCAGGCAATCGGCTTGCCGCCGACGATGACCCTGTACGCGTTCATAGGAGTTGCAGTCACCTCCGCCACGATCGTAATTTTCGGAGAAGCGATTTGGGATCCCGTTGCGCTCCTTGCAAAGTTCAAAAACCCCTTGATTATTGTCCTGTCCATGATCTCTCTGATCGTTGCCACGTTGACGACAAATATTGCTGCAAACGTCGTCTCCCCTGCGAATGATTTTTCCAACCTGTTTCCGAAGAAGATCAATTTCAAGACCGGAGGGCTTATCACGGCGGTCATCGGCGTCGCGATGATGCCATGGAAGCTGCTCTCGGATTATGGCACCTATATCTTCGTCTGGCTCGTCGGCTACTCAAGCTTCCTCGGTCCCATCGCGGGAGTGTTGATCGCGGACTATTTTGTCATCCGCAAGCGACAATTAATCGTGAAAGACCTCTACATCCGGAACGGCGAATATGAATTCACGCGGGGATTCAACTGGAGAGCAATCGCAGCTCTTCTGGCCGGTGTTGCCGTCGCCCTGATCGGTCTCGTTGTCGGGCCGCTTCGATTCCTCTATGACTATGCCTGGTTCGTCGGATTTGCCGTCGCGTTTGGAGTATATGCAGTAATGAAAGAGCCGGAGAAGCTACGGCGAATGAAGATATCAGGTTAGGAAATTGGCACTCAAATTTCATCCCGACAAGGACGGGACATCTCCCACGTCGCGGAATACCCTGCCATTGACGGGTCTCCGCATCCTCGACCTCACCCGCATCCTTTCGGGCCCCTTCTGCACGATGAAGCTGGGCGATATGGGGGCAGAGGTTATAAAGATCGAGCAGCCTGTGACCGGCGACGAGACGCGAAGATGGGGGCCACCTTTCGTCCATGGGGAAAGCGCTTATTTCCTGAGCGTGAACCGGAACAAGAAAAGCGTGACTCTGGATCTGAAATCGAAACAAGGGAAAAGGATCCTTGCCGGACTGATCGGCCGCAGCGATGTCGTGGTCGAGAACTTTCGCGCAGGAGTGATGGAGAAGTTGGGTTTCAGCTATCGAAACATGAGAAGGATCAACCCCGGGATTATTTATTGTTCGATTTCCGGTTACGGTCAGACGAGCAGCCGTAGTCATAAGCCAAGTTACGACCTTATCGTGCAAGGCGAATCCGGTCTGATGGACGTGACGGGAATTCCCGAAGGCCCACCGACGAAAGCCGGTATCTCTCTTGCGGATGTCAATGCCGGAAATATCGCTTTCGAAGGAATTCTCCTCTCGCTCCTCCGCCGTAGCCGGACGGGGAAGGGGGAGCGTGTCGACATCAGCCTGCTTGACGGCCTCATCTCACTGTTCGCGTACCAATCGCAGATTGCACTCTCTTCGAAAAACAGAGTGACACGCAGAGGCAATCGCCACCCCACGATCACTCCCTACGAAACCTACAGCACGAAAGACGGCTACATCAATGTTGCTGTCGGGAGCGATGCCGCGTGGACGAATTTCTGCGCTGCGATCAATCGCCCCGACCTCGCTTCGCATCAGTATTTTCACACGAATGCTCAACGCGTGAAAAAAAGGGAAGCTCTCGAGCGCATCATATTGCGGATCATGAAGCGCAGACGCAGCGCCGAATGGCTGCGGTTGTTCGACCGTGCAGACGTCCCGGCGGGAAGAATCAACACCGTGCAGCAGGCCCTCTCGCTCACGACGATGAAGGAGCGCGGCATGATTATCGAGCTCAACCACAGAAAGGCGGGAAGGATAAGAGCGGTCGGAACCCCGATCAGGCTCTCAGGACTGGGTTCGGCCTCGAAGCTTCCACCGCCTCTGCTCGGCGAGCATACGGACGAGATTATTCGCAAGCTCGGCTACTCCAGCAACGAGATCCGCCGGTTGAGACAGGAGAAGGTCGTTTAATGAAACAAAAGATCTTCGCTGCCGTCGCCGGCAACATTGGTTCGGGAAAATCGTCGCTCACGCGAATGCTCAGCGAGCATTACGGCTGGAAATCGTTTTTCGAATCCGTCGATGACAATCCTTACCTCGCCGACTTCTACGCCGACATGGAGAGATGGTCGTTTAACCTCCAGGTCTATTTTCTTTCGAAGCGCTTTAACGACCACAAGCGGATCGTGGAAGGAACCGAAAGTGTTATACAGGACCGATCGATTTACGAGGACGCGGAAATCTTCGCGAGGAATTTGCATATGATCGGCAAGATGGATAAGAGGGATTACACCAATTACGTCGAGCTGTACAAGGTGATGACACAGTATCTGAAACCGCCCGATCTCCTGATCTTTCTCGATGCTCGCATTGAGACGTTGCTCAAACAAATTTCACGCCGAGGGCGCGACTACGAACAAAGCATCCCCCGGGAGTATCTTGAACAGTTGAGCGCGCACTACAAGGACTGGATAAGCAACTACCGACAGGGCCCGCTGTTGGTGGTTCCCTCAGACGAGGTGGATTTTGTTCACGAACGCGGTGACTTTAACCGGATACTCATGCTCATCCACGGGAAGCTCATGGAGATAGGGTATGAAAAAGGTGATAGGTGATAGGTGGTAGGTGGTAGGTCGGATCAGGTTTTGTATTTTTCCAGCGATTTTTGGAGTCCTCTCAGCATCTTGCCGCATTCAAATTTTGGAAAAGTATGCGTGAGTGCATTAATCTGAAGATGGAGCTCAACTAATTTCTTGTACACCCCCAGATCCGTATATGAGCGAATCATTCTATTTACCCCCCACTTACGACCTATGGCCTACGACCTGCCACCTGCGACCTTCTAGTCGCCACTCAACAGTCGCGAGTACTCCTTTGGATTTGTCAGTACCCCTTCGCCGGTTGCAATTTGGATGTCGCCTTTGAGAGATGCATCGATGCGGCCATGTTCGCCCTTGTAACGGCTCACGATTTCCATCCGGAGTGCACGAAGTACTTCCTGCTTGTTCCGATCAATTCCCGTCAACTTCTCACCCGCAATCTGGGCTTTCAGGCGATCGACGATCTCCGTCACGCTCGAAGAATATTTCGATTTGTCGACCACCTCTGAGAGCTCCTTTAACTTCGCTTCTCCTTCGTCCTGGTATGAAAACTTTTGTTCTTCCAGAAAAGCGTGAAAGCTCCTGGCGAGATCTTCATCATCGAAAAGCGCGGGGAGTTCCTTATGCGAACCGATATATCGAGTTGCGAACTTGAAATACATCGCTTTTCTCAGGAGTTCCTTGTGAAGCGCGCTCGGCTCGGGTTCCGCAACAAGGGTATCCGGTGTGATCCCCCCGCGCTCGTACTCCGGGCGGCCCTTCAACGTTTTGAACTGCTGTCGCAGGCTATCGGGTGTAATCGCAAAGACGCCGTCGGCTCCCTTGTGCATGTAGTCGATTTCCTGAATGCAGCGGCCGGAGGGGGTGTAATACTTTGCGGTGGTAATCTTCAGCTGGGTATTGTAGGGCAGGGGGGTGATTGTCTGCACCAATCCCTTGCCAAACGACCGCGTGCCGAGAATAATTCCACGGTCAAGATCATGGATTGCTCCGGCAACGATCTCGCTCGCGCTGGCGCTATTGCGATTGACAAGCACGACGAGTGGAACGTCGGGCAACATGGGTTCTTCCGTGGCAAAATATTTCTTCTCCGACTCGGGCTTCCGGCCGCGCGTGCTGACCACGAGGCTTCCCTTCGGCACAAATTTCTCGACGACACTTACGGCGACATCGAGCAGGCCTCCGGGATTATCGCGAAGATCGAGTATCACCTTATTGATCGCCCCTTTCAGGCGCAGGTCTTTGATTGCCAGCCTGAGCTCGTCGCCCGCGCTCCGGGAGAACCGGTCGATGCGAATGTACGCTGTTCCTTCAGAAATAAAATCTGCGAAGCTGATGTTCTTGAGCTGGATTTCTTCTCGCACAAGAACAAAATCAAGTGGCTTGAGCTCGCCCTCACGCTCAATCTTCAATCGAATGTCGGTACCCGGCTCGCCGCGCGTCAGCGATCGAACACCTTCGGGTTTCATGCCGATGAGGGACTTGCCATCGATCTCGAGCACCCGATCCCCCGGCTGGATCCCCTGTCGTTGCGCGGAATATCCTTCCATCAAGGTCAGGATCGTGATAAAGCCTTCCCGCTGTCCGATGGTGACGCCGATCCCGCCGTACTTGCCGGTAGTGATGAGCTCGACCTCATCCCCTTCGTGTTCATCGATGAAATTGGTGTACGGGTCGAGCGTGCTCAATAGTCCGTCGATACCCGACTCCATGAATTTTTCAGGGTCGACCTCATCGACATAATTGAGCGTCACCTCCTTGTATACCCGGCCGAAGATGTCGATACTCTTATTAATCTTGAAAAAATAGTCGGTGTCGGCGAGCCTGAATCCAACGAGACAAGCGGCGATGAGGAGGCCGAAACCGAGGAAGAGAGTTTTTATTTTTTTCGTGACGATGTACTTCATGAGCTACTCCGACTTCTGTTGATCCGTTGTTGAACAATATTCCAAATCTCGTCATGGATGTCGTTGACAGGACGCATGCCGTTGACGAGGGCGATCCGGTGGGGCTCTTCCGCGGCAAGAACTTGATACCCCTCGCGAACTCGCTTGAAAAACTTCATCCCAGCGGCCTCCATGCGGTCATCACTGACCTTCGCGGCTCGGCGACGGCGGCCGATCTCTTCAAGTTCCACGTCTACCAAAACGGTCAGGTCGGGCGTCGTTCCTGACGTCGCGATCATGTTAATAGACTTCACTTCTTCCAGATCCAGTCCCCGGCCGTACGCCTGATAAGCTGTTGTAGAATCATAGAATCTATCGCAGACGACGATCTTTCCCGCTCGAAGCGCGGGGCAGATCACTTCTTCGACCAATTGTGTGCGAGCTGCTGAAAAGAGAAACACTTCGGCTTTTCGTCCGAGCTCGAGATGTTGCCTGTCGAGCAGGATATCACGAATTTTTTCGGATATGGCTGTCCCCCCCGGCTCACGGAGGAAGACTGGCTCCTTTCCTGTTATTCTCAGCCGGTCGACGAGTAGCGTTGCCTGCGTTGTCTTCCCTGAACCATCGAGCCCCTCGAACGTTATAAACATTCTTTCATTCTCTTCCACGATCCTCTTCGTCCAAGTTAACCATTTTTCGTAACTTATTCAACTTACTCTTGCCTCTCGGCCATTTTTTGTGTATGTTAGCAGAGTTTGACGCTGATCTAAGGTGAATGCCCCGACACAGGACGACAAAGTCGACACATACCCGCACGAAGCAACAGATCTCCCGGCCGGCGCAGAAGCGTCCACCGCTGTCTGAACCGAAATCAGAATCCCGCAAGGAAGATGCACAGCTCATCCATGATGCGCTTCGAGGAAACCAGGGCGCGTACAAGCGGCTTCTCAGGAAATACCATGATCAAATCTTTCACCTCATCTCGCGCATCGTCCACGACAGAGTACAGGTTGAAGACCTGACGCAGGAAACGTTTGTCAAA
>DASYTP010000309.1:0-5789 GCA_036002145.1 Bacteroidota bacterium
GGAAGGCCATCGCGAGAACCGATGGGGCCGGAGGGTCCTCTGAGCTCAAACGCTTCAGCCGGACAACGCTCCCAAGCTCCCCGATTGATGAAAGTACTTATCGACAACGGGGTTATTACCTACGAGCAAGTCAAACAGGCACTGGAAATCCAGCAACTCGCCGGTGGCAAAGTCAGACTCATCGACGTCCTCGTGGATGAGATGAAGGTTGACCGTGAAGCGGTCTTCATGACCGTAGCCCGTTTTTACTCGTTCGAGTCCGTTGACCCATCGTCAATTTTCGGGAACAAAGACAGGCTCCAGTTTGTCAAACAGTTGCTCCAGGGATTGCCGCAGCTCTATTACGAAATGGCGGTAAAGCGAAAGATCCTGCCGTTCGAGCTGTACACCAACGGGCACGATAAGTTGACGGTGATAACACCGGACACCACACATCCGGAAGTTACTGTCGTCGCCAGAGCGTTTCAATTCCCCAAGTATGAAATCAAGTATGTTTCGCTGGCGGATTGGAATGAATTATGGCGGCAACTCGCATTCGACCAGGGAGCAAAGCAGCTTGGCCTGGACGTCGACGCTGAATTTGTGGGAATGAATAAGGAGGAGTACGAGAAAGAATTAGAAAAATCGCTGGAAGAGGAGGTCGGTCGCGGCAAGCTCAGCGAGGTCGTTGAAATGATTATGGTGGATGGCGTACGGACCGGGGCGAGCGATATCCATGTCATCCCGAAATCGTCGCACCGGACTGAATTCCATTTCCGCATCGATGGAAAGCTTTCGCTGTGGAGCTCCATCACCGACGTACGGGCTGAGGCTATCCTCTCAGTGATCAAGGACCGGGGCAAGAACCTCGATCGCTTTGAAAAGTTTCTGTCACAGGACGGATTCGCGCAACGAATGGTCGACAACAAAGTCGTTCGATTCAGATTCTCAACAATGCCGATCTATGGCAGCGATTTGCGCAGCAAGCTTGAGTCCATCGTCATTCGTATCCTTCGCGGCGCGGAAACTACCGCAGGCGTCGAGTCCCTGGGTATGGAGGCGGATGACTACCAAGCCTTCATGAAATCCATCAAAAAGCCGCAGGGAATTGTCATCTTCACTGGCCCCACAGGCAGCGGAAAAACCACCTCGCAGGTGGCCGCACTGAAGACAATCATGGACCCGAGTATCAACCTCATTACCATTGAGGATCCCGTCGAGTACCTGATCGAAGGTTGCCGCCAGGTAAAACTCAATCATAAGCTCGATTTCGAAGGAGCCTTGCGCGGATTACTTCGTCACGATCCGGACGTGGTCATGGTCGGTGAAATGAGAGATCGTCTGACTGCCGAGATCGCCGTCAAGCTTGCAAACACCGGTCATCTGATCTTTTCGACCTTACATACGAACGACTCGATCGGTGCCATTACACGTCTCTATAATATGGGCATCGAGCCGTTTTTGCTGGCATATACAGTGAACATTGTCGTCGCCCAGCGGCTCATTCGTAAGCTTTGCGAACGCTGCAAAACCGTGGATACCGAACTTGACATGGATCTCCTGATGGACTGCGGTCTGACCGAGAAAGACATCAAAGAATCGACATTCTATAAGCCGGTCGGTTGCGTCCATTGCATCAAAGGATATCGCGGCAGGACGGGCATTTTCGAGCTCTGCTTGATGAACAAGCAGCTGCGCCAGCTCATCCTCAAGTCAAAAGACTTCATCGACGAAGATGCACTTCGTCAGATGGCGCTGCAAAGCGGCATGAAGACGTTGTCAAAATCGGCAATGAATTTAGCCCGAAAGGGTGTCACGTCGCTCGATTGCATCATTGGTCTGGCCGTCGAAGATTAACACATCGCACAACCATGGCATACTGGATGCTCCGTAGACAAGCAACCCCTCCCAGTTGCCGGAACTGAAAGCCCCGTCCGAAAGGATGGGGCTTTTGGTTTATATGAAGCCGGAGGCCGCCGGTTGACATTAACCCCTCCGTTCTCTATCTTCAATTGCTCAACACACTTTTCAATTCACTCTCACCAATCAACCGGGGTTTATGTATGCGGATTTCGAAAATGTTACTACTGGCAATATCTCCAGCTGCCGTGTTCGCCCAATCCGCTGATATCGTATTTACCAATGCGAAGGTATGGACGGTAGATAAGTCAAAACCCCGCGCCGAAGCTGTCGCTGTGCTCAACGGCAAGGTTCTCGCCGTCGGAACGAGTCGCGAGGTCGAAGCCTACGCCTCACCGAAGACAGTCCGCGTCGACCTCGAAGGCCGCTTGATGTTACCCGGATTAATCGATAATCATACGCACTTCATGAGCGGAGGATTTCAACTCCAGAGTGTCAATTTGCGATATGCTGATAACGAACAAGAGTTTAAACGAGACATCAAGGAGCGTGCGACACAGTACCCCGACCGCTGGATCACCGGCGGAGACTGGGATCACGATCGCTGGAGTGGCGGTAACCTTCCGACCCGTGGGCTCATCGACGATGTAACTCCCAACACGCCGGTTTTTGTGAACCGATACGACGGCCACATGGCTCTTGCGAACAGCTACGCACTCAAGCTTGCCGGTGTAACGAAGAATACGCCCGATCCCCCCGGAGGAACGATCGTCAGGGACCCGAAAACGGGAGAGCCTTCGGGAATTCTTAAGGATGAGGCCATGAGCTTCGTGTACAAGATTATTCCCGACGCGAGTCCTGAGGAAATGATGGATGCCGCACGTCGCTCCCTGGATGAGGCGCGGAAGTACGGACTCACGGGCATTCAAGACATGTCTTCGCCTTCAGATTTGAGAGTTTACCAGAAACTCAGGGATGAGGGTGCGCTCACGACGCGATTGTACTGCCGCCTCCCCATTTCGCAGTCTGAACATCTCGCAGCCTCCGGAATTATGGTCCCGTTCGGTGACGAATGGATTCGTATCGGGTCTATGAAGGCTTTCGCAGATGGATCGCTTGGCTCCTCAACCGCGTTGTTCGTCGAACCCTTTACTTCGGATCCGTCGACGCATGGCCTCCCGAGCGACATCGTCATCGATGGCCGCCTGGAGAAGTGGGCGCTCGCGGCAGACAAGGCGGGGTTGCAGCTCTCCATCCACGCCATCGGAGACAGCGCGAATAGTTTGATGCTTGATCTCTTTGAGAGGATTCTCAAAGAAAATCCAACATGGGATCGCCGTTTCCGATTGGAACACGCTCAACACATTCAGTCAAAGGATTTTTCGCGATTCGCCCGTCTCGGCGTCATCGCTTCAGTGCAGCCGTACCATGCTATCGACGATGGCAGGTGGGCGGAGAAGCGGATCGGGCACAAACGATGCGAGACAACCTACGCTTTTCGAACATTCCTCGATCACAATGTAACGTTGTGTTTTGGCAGTGACTGGACGGTCGCCCCGCTAAATCCTCTTCTCGGAATCTACGCGGCGGTGACGAGGCGAACGCTCGACAGTGCGAATCCGGACGGCTGGTTTCCGGAACAAAAAATCTCGGTAGAAGAAGCCGTCGAAGCCTACACCATCAACAATGCGTACGCTGCGTTCGAAGAGAACGAAAAGGGGTCGATAACGCCGGGAAAATTTGCCGACCTTGTGGTGCTGTCGGACGATATTCTATCCATCGACCCGGTAAAGATAGAGAATGCCACGGTGCACATGACCGTGTTAGGAGGCAAGATAATTTATCAGTCCGGCCCACACAAATAAAGAAACCCGGCCGTCGCGCGGGACAACCGGGTTAGACGCTACAGAGCAGTGCCCTTTGACAGGTGCTGCTCGCTCTCTATCGAAGTCTAGAAATAGACACGGGCGCCGAACCCCAAGTCAACTCCAAAATCTGAACCCGGCGCGATTACAATTATCGGCGCAGCCTCAAGGAAAAGATCCAGCGGAGCATTCCGTATGAGGTAATTCATTCCCAGAACCCCCCGGAGGCCAAAACCAATTTCATGCGTTCTGAAGTAACCAACATTCGGTGAGTACACGTAGTTGGTCCTCCCTGTTCCGAATGCCGCGCCTGCGCCGTAATGCAGGCCAAGGCCTTGTTCATGGAAAGGATGGCTTTGCCACAAGTAATCGGCGTGAATCCGAAATTGATTGTACGGTGAAATGCCTATGGCGCCATCGACAGCATTGCTCTGACCGATGCGATATTTGACTGCAACACCCGTCGGTTCGCCGACGATGAATCCCACACCGAACCTTCCCTGAGCATATTGCGCAGAACACAATGAAGCACCCGTGAAAAGCATGCATATGATGCTGCTAACTATGGAGTTTCTCATCACCCATTCTCCTTTCTGATGTCCTGGACATCTTTCTTTTCACTTGAAATTTCTGATATTTTTGTATACTTTGGGCTACTAAAATGTAACACGATGCGCCGGACATAAGTTGCCCGCAAATGGAAGAGTCTCCTGTTCCCATAACAAAATGTTTTGAAATACGGTGATAATTGAAACGATTTTCAGGTTAAATATTGTTAATAGAACGCAATGACTGCTTGCGATTCGAAAAAACTGCGTACATTCCATGATGACGTGAGGAACTTATGACGGACAATAACATTCAGTTTCATTTCAAAACCAAATTCGATGAGACGATCCTTCTCGGGAAAAAGGCAAAAACGATCCCCGAGCTCCTCGCCCATGTCGGCACTGTACCCGATTCGTCCATCTATTATCATACGCACAAATTCTTGCAACAGCATCATTACCTTTCACCCGAGCCGCCAAACGATTTTGCATACTGGGTGAGCACGGTGCTGGGAGAGGACGTCCTTGGCGAGGCGCTCTCGAGCATCGATATCGTACAGTTTCATCGAATTGCCGATCTGCGGAAAAGCATCGTCGAGATCATGGAAAGATATCTCTCATCATCCCCGCGGACTGTCGAATCGCCCTCGGGAGAGGATTTTTACTTCATGTCGTCGAAGACGTTCGTACTGCCGACGCCCTATGTCGCGTATTCCCTCACAGACTTCAAAAACGTCCTGAGGCTCGTCAGCATCCAGAGTCTCTATTACCACATTTTCGATGCGCGCCTGCGGCTGGAACAGGGAGAGAACGACTTTTCAACGTTTTTCAGAAAGCTCGGCTACGAACAACTCGCAGATGAAATTCTCCGGCTGGACCCTTACACACAAACTCTTGAAGGTTTGAAACAGAAAATTAACCGACTGGTGGAAAAATATGATCGACATTAAGGAATACGAAACCGTTGTCGGGCAGGATGGAGTTGAGGACCTATTCCTGCTGGCAAAAAAATTCGAGGGAAAGATACTGCAAAATATCAATTCAACCGCCGTTGGCGGGGGTGTCGCCGAGATCCTCACCCGGATGATCCCGCTGCTGAAACAATTAGGCATCAATGCGAGATGGGACGTGATCAAGGGGAATGAACGGTTTTTTGTGATCACCAAGAACATGCACAACGCGTTGCATGGTGTCAAGGTGGATATTTCCGATGACGATCTTGCTTTCTTCGTTGAAGTCAACAGGACGAATGCGGCGGAGATGGATCTCTGCGGGGATTTCATCTTCGTGCACGATCCACAACCAATAGGACTTATCGACAAGCGGAAGGAGATCGGGAAGCACTGGGCGTGGCGGGGCCATGTCGATTTCTCAAAGCCATATCCCCAGACATGGAATTTCCTGGCACAGTTTATCAATCGCTATGATGCCGCCGTCTTCTCGGCGCCGTCGTTTTCGCGTGAGCTCTCGATCCCGCAAGTGCTCATTGCTCCGTCAATCGATCCTCTCGCCGACAAGAACAAAGAACTCTCCGAGG
>DASYTP010000310.1:0-8823 GCA_036002145.1 Bacteroidota bacterium
TGGATTGTTTTTTTACCTGCAGGGGGACGATGCGTTGAAGGAGCCGGGGATGGATGACCTCAACTTCGGCAGCAGCGGAGGAGGCGGAGAAGAAAATGCGAATAAGAACGAGCCCATCGAGTTCGGCGCCCATCGGGCAACACAGGATGACCCGAACGAGATTGTTCGGAAGGCAACGGTGAACTTGATCAGGATTCAACTCTACCAGGAATTGGCGCCGGTGGAAAACGCCCAGCCGGTGCCGGAAAAACCGAAGACGAAACCTCTCATTGCGAAGAGGACAAAGCCGAGAAAAAGTATCATCGCTGAAAATTTGCCCATCGGACACGTGCGACATGGCGGGCGGGGACCGGGAAGCGATGGAGGAACGGGCAAAGGAAGTGGCGGGGGGATCGGCGATCGCATCGGTTACTCCATCGATTGGGGCGGGACAGGCGGGCGAAGGCTATTGAGCGGACGCATTCCCGCCTATCCAAGCGGGACCGACAAAGAGATGGCGGTTGTGCTGGAATTCACGGTTCTCCCGGACGGTTCGGTTGCGAGAATCATGCCGACGCGAAAAACTGATGAACTTCTCGAGAAGGCGGCGGTTGATGCCCTGAGAACATGGCGCTTTGAGCCCCTGGCTCCCGGACTCTCGCAGAAAACTCAATCGGGTGAAGCGAAGTTCAGTTTTACACTCAAACAAACTACGAAAGGCGAACTGCAATGATGCTTGAAAAATTCATGCGAGTATTTTTCATATCTTTCTTCACGATTATTTGTCTACCTCATTTTCTATTTGCACAGTCCACAACCGGTGAACCTGAATGGTGGTATGGCGGAGCTGCAGGAGCGAACTTCAACTACTTCGGGGGACAAGTTCAAGCGCTCAACGCGTCCACCAACTCGCTTGCACCGTTTACCAAAGGAGCAGGCGGTGGGCTCTATCTTGCCCCGCTCGTCGAATTTCATCCCGATCCAGTGTGGGGCGGAATGTTGCACCTCGGTTTTGACAGCCGAAACGGATCATTCAACGATGTCTCTTCCGGCGGCTCGTCTGCCTCGCTCTCCACGTCACTCAACTATTTAAGTCTGGAACCGAGCCTGAGAGTGGCGCCGTTCTCATCGCCGGTCTACTTCTATTTTGGTCCCCGCGTCGGATTTAACTTTTCGAAATCGTTCACCTACAGGGAGTTGGGATCGGCTGATGTCAACGGCGACTGGAGCGGAACCCGCAGCGCCGTGCTCGGCGCTCAGGCCGGGATCGGCTACGATTTTTCCCTGACGGACGCAAGCGCAAGTTCACAGGTGAAACTTTCACCCTTCCTCGCGGTTCATCTCGGGCAGGGACCGCGCACGGAAGAAACCTGGTCACTCTCCAGCGTGCGCATGGGCATCGCCCTGAAGTTCGGAAGCACGGCCGAGTCGGGCGAGAGGCTCGCGGGCGAAGTGCAATTTCATGTCAGGGCGCCCAAAGTCATTCCGATCGAGCGGAGAGTGCGCGAGACGTTCCCGATGAGAAATTATGTCTTCTTCGATGAAGGCTCCAGTACCGTGCCGAATCGTTACGTGAAGTTGACAAGAGAACAGGCGGCATCGTTCAAAGAAGAGCAGCTTCTACACCCCGAGCCAAAAGACCTGACCGGCCGCTCGAAACGGCAGATGACGACATACCACAACGTCTTGAACGTTCTCGGCGATCGTATGAGGCGATATCCGACGGCATCCGTCACGCTGATAGGCTCTTCGGATCAGGGAGCGTCAAGCGGCGGCGCCCTCGCGTCCGCCGTCAAGCAATACCTCGTTGAGGTATTCGATATCGATGCACAGCGCATCCGGACGGATGGACGGGAGAAGCCGCCGATTCCATCGGTCCAGCCCGGTGGCACACGCGAGCTTGAGCTTGTCCGCCCTGAAGACCGGCGCGTAGACATCACGAGTGCATCGCCCGAGTTGCTGGAGCCGGTACAGATCATCTCGCTGCAGGAGGATCCGCTCGACAGCGACGTCCAGTTATCGGTCACGGGCGCTGAGAATTACCTCGCATCGTGGAGTGTCGAAGTCGCCGATGAATCAGGGAGTGTAAAACGATACGGCCCCTATACGGGTGGGCAGGAACGCATCTCCGGAAGAACGATTCTTGGCGACAAGCTTCACGGTCAGTATACGATAACGATGGTCGGGGAAACAAAGGATGGTAAATCGGTTCGTAAGGAAGAACCGGTGAGGCTTACACGCACCGATCAGCCGGATGAAGAGCTCGGGCTGCGCTTCAGCATTATTTTTGAGTTCGATCAATCCAAAACCGTTGCAACCTATGAGCGCTTCCTCAGTAGCACGGTGGCGCCGCTCATTCCCGATGGCGCCAGTGTGACGATTCACGGCCACACCGATATTGTCGGTGAGGAGAGCCACAACCTGAAACTTTCCCGCGACCGGGCCAACGAAACCCAGAATGTCCTCGAGCGCGCGCTCTCGAGGTCCGGGAAACGAAAAGTGAAATTCGATACCTACGGCTTCGGTGAAGACGTCCGACGTGCGCCGTTCGAAAACCGCCTGCCGGAGGAGCGGTTTTATAACCGTACCGTGATCATAGACATCGTGCCGGAGTAAGCCGCCTTGAGGCGATACTTCCTGAAGCGGATGAGCATCTGCGTGCTGGCAATTGCCGGCGGAACTCTGTCCTCCCCCGGCCAGGTTCCGCTCGACAAAGATACGACGGTCGCCGGAGTGCTGCGGGCTGCCGAACAATGGTTCGAGGTTCGGTCGTACCATGCGGTGCGCCAGGAGCTCGCAAAGATCGATCGGCACTCCATGAGCGCCGAACAAGCTCATCAGGCTCTCTCGCTCCTGGTCCAGTCCTCGTTCAACGACCACGATTACGAAGAGGCCTACCAGCACTCGACGGAGTTCCTGGCGAGGTATCCCGAGGATAATCGCGCGGACGAGGTACAGTTCATGCAGGGTGTAAGCGCATTTCACGCCAAACGTCCCAATGCGGCAGTCGCATCGCTGACGAGATTCCTCGATGATTATCCGGACAACGAACAGCGTGCTGCCGCCTACTACTGGCGGGCGATGAGCGTCCTCGATCTCGGGGACATACAGGGTGCGGAGGATGACCTTGCAAAATGCTTCGACGAGCCTTCGGGTATTCCATTCCGTGATAACGCGTTAATGGGTTGGGCGCTGGCGTTCGAACGGCGCGGTGAGTACGCCCTGGCAATAGAGAAACTCGAGCGGCTGCTCTCCGAATACCCGAAGAGCGAGCTCCGTACCGATGCGACAATCCGGCTTGCATCGGTCTACCTCCGCCAGAACAATCCGATGAAAACGGTCGAGCTCCTTCAAACTGTGAAGCCCCGGGGTGATCTTCAACGCCAGGAATACCTGTTGCTTGCAGCAGAAGCTGAATTCCAGCTTGGCAGCTACGAGCGCGCTGAATTCGACTACGCTTCGTTCGTCAGGGAATTCCCGAGAAGTCCTCATGCGAGAAAAGCCCGTTACGGGCTGGGGTGGTCGCATCTGAAGCACGGAGACTATGCCCGCGCGAGAACGGAGTTCGATTCGTTGAGCAGCGGTCAAGACTCTCTTGCCTATGCAGCGATGTATCAAAGCGGAAGCCTGGCGTTGCTTGAAGGGAATTCCGGCGCCGCAACCTCCCGGTTTGAGACCCTTGTCGAAAAGTCACCGTACGACACCTATGTCGACCGGTCCTATTTCCAGCTAGGCATGATACGATACCGCGCAAAATACTACAAGGATGCGCGGCATTATTTTCAGCTCGCGGCGCGTCTCTATCCTGAGAGCCCGTCGTGTATCGAAGCCTACCGCATGATGGGCGAGTGCAGCGTTGCGCTGAATGATTATTCGAATGCCCAGTATGCCTTCGCACAGGTACGCAAGCTCGGGGCGACAGGGAACATGCTCGCCGACGCGATGTTCCAGGAAGGAATCGCGCTCTACCATCTGGGCCGGTTCAGAAGCAGTGCGGAACGGTTCAACGAGTACCTCGGCCAGTTTCCTTCCGATCGTCGGGCCGCACAAGGATACGTGTGGAAAGGCGAAGCGCTGTACCAGGACGGAAAGTTTGAAGACGCAGAACGCGCCTATACCGATGCGCTCAGGCTGGCTCCCAACAATCCGAAGCGGGAGGATGCGACGTACGGGATCGCATGGACGCAGTTTGAGCAAAAGAAATTTTCTCAAGCCGCCGGGGCGTTTGAAAAATTCTCCGAGGCATATCCCGGGAGCAGCCGCTCACTCGAAGCCTCGATACGGAAAGCCGACTGTTACTTCTTCACCGGACAATACGACAAGGCGAGCGCGCTCTATGCGTCGCTCACGACATTGAAGACAGAAAGCCGCACCGTGGAATATGCCGCCTTCCAGCTGGCGATGTCGTACATTCAACGCGGGGAGACAGACCGGGGCATCGACCACCTCCGGAATTTCCTTGCCAGCTATCCGAATTCGATTTACTCCGAAGTAGTTCAGTTCAACATCGCCTGGACATTTTTTTCCAAGGACCAGTATAACGCTGCGATCCCTGAATTTCGCACCCTCCTGCGCCTGTATCCGCAGAGTCAGTTGATGCCGCGGGTTCTCTTCAATACCGGCGATGCTTTCTTCAATCTCAAGATGCATGACAGCGCCCGCGTCTACTATCAGCGCGTCATCCGGGAGTATCCTACCAGCCCTCTTGTGACGGATGCCCTCGCGGGGCTCCAGTATACCTACGAGGCGGAAGGACGACCCGCGCTGGCAGCGGCGCAGATCGATTCAATGCTAAGAAACAAACCGGAAGGGGTTCCCCAGGAAGAATTGCTTCTTCGCAAAGGAGATATCTTTTTCAGCCAGGGGGATTTTGCAAGCGCTATCACGGAATACCAGCATGTGTTGACCCTGAAACCCGACCGTGACGCACATGCCAAGACGTTGCATCAGCTCGGTCGCGCCTACGAGCTTCAAAACAATCCTGCGCGTGCGATCCCGTACTACCAGCAGGTCCTCGCGGATTTTTCCGACACGGAGAGTGCCCCTGCGGTTGCGCTCGGACTTGGACTTGCACATATCAAAACGCAACAGTACCGGGCCGCGATCACGGATCTCAAAGATTTTGAGAAGCGTTATCCCGATTCACCGTTATCGACCGAGGCGCGCTACCAGCTCGGCGTCGCGCACATGAGTATCCCGGACTACCCCCCGGCAATCCGGGAATTCCAAACTGTCATTCAGCTTCATCCGGAAAATGTCCTCGCCGAAAAAAGCAGATTGAACATTGCCAGAATTCATGCGCAGCAGAAAGATTACTCGTCGTCAATCGACACGCTCACCCAGCTTGTCACCCGGCGGAGCGACGACATTGCGGCCGACGCCCTGAATATGATCGGCGAAAATTATGCAGCGATGAAGAAGTACCGCGAAGCCTTGCAGGCATACAACGACGTCATTCAGCAGTACACCGAGTTTCAGCTGCAAACCGAGCGTGCACACCTCGGGCTGGCAAAGACGTACGAGAAAATGAACGATCGGAAACTCGCGAGGGCAGAATATCAAAAAATTCTCAAGGCGCCGGTGGATCCCGCCGTGAAGTACGAAGTCGAACAACGATTGAGGAAACTTCGAAAATGATCAGGAGTCTGTTGTTGCTCGTTCTTGTCTATTGCTCCCTGCGACCCTGTGACGCCAGCGCGCAGCAGCAGGATTCATCGAGGCAGAGGGATGAAATGCCGAGGCTGGAGATTCCTGAAATTACCATCATCGGCAAGAAAGCGATCACGCTTCCGTTCGCGCGCAAAGGCGAAATATATGACGTTGAGATTTATGAAGCTCCCCCGCCGGATTCATCGGTGCTCGGTCAACCGCCGCACATGTCCCTCCTCAACGGTTCCCTTCCACGCTACCGTCAGGAGGAAATGCCGTGGCGATATTCCGTCGAAGGCCTGCTGGGAACCTTCGGGACGGTCGGCGCTCGCGGCTACGTGAATTATATCGCTCAGCAGTGGGGAATTGGAGGTAACGGCGGCTTCAGATCGACGAATGGGCACACTGCGAATGCCGATGCTTCTTCGTTCAAGCTCGGCGGAGATGTTCACACGCTCGTCCGCACGGACAACGCGGTCCTCAAGACCTTTCGCGCGTCTCTCGGGATGGAGTACGAACGCAACAAGTACGGCCTCTTTGCCATTCCCAATGCCGAGGTGCGGCGACGGGTCAATGATTTTGGCGTGGATGCATCGTTCGGTTCCCTCAATCGACAGGGGACGATGATCGACGTTGAGCTCGCGGCGCGCTTTTTGTCGCTCGATGACAGCTGGAAGGGGATCGACTCTTCGGTGTCCGCTGTTTCGCCGGTCATGAGAGCGCTGCTCTCCTCTGAATTTCGGTACATGACTCTCAATGCCGGCATTACGTACCAGAGCTCCTCGCTCGACTACAAGTCGCCCGCGCAACTTCCCTCGCTGATCGACGTATCGCTGACCACGGAATGGAAGCTCACAAGGAAATTCTCTCTGGAGTTCGGAGGTCGAATATCACACGGGGCAGATAACGCCGGCGGAGAGCAAGACCTCGTCATGCCGCTCGGCGGAGCCCGGTGGACACCCGATTCTGTGATTGCAGTAGGTCTCTGGTTCAAACCTGGAATGCAATTCACGCCGTATGAGGGTTACCTCAGGACGATTCCGTACATCGAGAGGGAGTTTTCATTGCAGCCGGAGCGTCAGCCGATTGTCGCCGGCAGCTCCCTGTTCTATAACAGGGGTTCGCTTTCACTCGAGGTCCGGGGAACCTACATGCAGAGTTCGAACACTCCGCTGCAGATTGCGGACAGCGGAAGGATCCGCCTGGAATATGCGGAAGCGCGCAAAACGGCGATAGACATTGAAGGCGCGCTACGCCTGACGAATATTTCCCGCCTCCTGTTTGCCGGTACGCTGAGCATCGCGAGGGAGACGGCAGGAAGCAACGTACAACTGCCGATGATCCCGAGCGTCCGTCTGACCGGCCGATGGGAAACGGATTTCAGGATCCCGCTCAAGGCGTGGTCGTCTGTCGAATACCTCAGCCCCCGCAATATCGACCGTGCAGGGACGCAATCTCTCGGCAATGTCTTCTTGCTTAACGTCGGCGGATCGACGAACGTCTTTCCACGAGTCGTAATCGCTGCCGAGGCACTCAACCTGCTCGACACCCAACACGAATGGTGGAGCGGCTACACAGCCCCGGGGGTCCAATTCAATGTGACCGCCAAGATTAATTTTCAGTGAAGGTTATTTCTTCGATCGTTGAGATGCAGCGGAGCGCGGATGAGCTCCGCTCCAGTGGCCGGAAGATCGGCGTCGTTCCGACGATGGGAGCCCTCCACGAAGGCCATCTGAGTCTCATCCGGATTGCAAGGAATTACGCGGATGTTGTGATTGCAACGATCTTCGTAAATCCCGTCCAGTTCGGCCCCAATGAAGATTTTAACAACTATCCCCGCGATCTTCAAGGCGACTCCCGCCTGGCGGAATCTGCCGGAACCGATATCCTCTTTGCTCCGCAGCCGGGAGAAATGTACCCCGACGGCTACCTCACGTACATAACCGTTGAGCGGCTCACAACCACGCTCGAAGGAAAATCCCGCCCGACACATTTTCGCGGCGTCACCACGATCGTCGCCAAGCTCTTCAATATCACGAAGCCTGCCGTTGCCGTGTTCGGTCAGAAAGACGCGCAGCAGGTCGTGGTGATCAGACGGATGGTGAGCGATCTCAATATGGGCGTGAAGATCGTCGCGGCGCCGATCGTTCGGGAACCTGACGGCCTTGCGATGAGCTCGAGGAACGCCTATCTCTCCCCGCAAGAACGGAAGCAGAGTCTCGTGCTCTCGCAGTCACTCCGCCTTGCGGAGCAACTGATCTCGCGCGGCGAACGGACCTCCGACCGCGTCCATAGTGAAATGATGAATCTGATCTCTTCGCAGCCTGCAGCCAGGGTGGATTACATCTCGATCTCGGACCCCGTCACGTTGCAGGAGATGAGTACGCTCGACTCCGCTCACACCGTGCTCATTTCTCTCGCGGTGTGGATCGGCACGACGCGGTTAATTGATAACCTGATCATTACGGTATGACGAAGTGATGTTACACAGCGAGGTAAAATTGGCGATAAAATCCCAAACATCAATAACCAAATCCCAAATAAATTTCAAATCACAAATACCAATTCGTCAGATAATTTGGATTTCCGTCATTGGAATTTGGGGTTTATTTGGGAATTGGAAATTGGAAATTGGAATTTTGTACGAGGTTCCTTCCCTCCTAACATCAGTAAATAATACTTGTGATTGAGTTAGCAAAGTCCGGAAAATTAGCCGTAGTTGTTCTCGCGGCGGGGAAGGGCACCCGCATGAACGATCCGAATATCGCGAAGGTGATGTATGAGATCGACGGCAAGCCGATGGTGGAATATGTCATCGACCAGGCCGTAAAGCTCCAGCCAAGTCGCATTCTGATTGTGGTCGGATGGCAGAAACATACAGTCATCGACCATATCTCCGGGATGAACGCGTCTGTGGAGTTTGTCGAGCAGATTGAACAACTCGGGACGGGACATGCAGTCTTACAGGCGGGACCGGCGCTGATGGAATTTGAGGGGGACGTGCTCGTGCTTTCGGGCGACGTTCCGCTCCTCATGGAGAAAACCGTCCGTGCGCTTGTCGGATACCACAGGACCAGCGATGCAGCCGCAACGATACTTACAGTAGAGCTTCCCGACGCCACCGGCTACGGAAGGGTGATCCGGAATCAGGACGGAAGCGTGAAGAAAATTGTCGAGCATAAAGACGCTTCGAAA
>DASYTP010000311.1:0-7946 GCA_036002145.1 Bacteroidota bacterium
ACCCCCCCCCCGAGCATGGGCAGTTGTTCGAGGTAGACAAGATTCAATTTAAAGGCAATGACACTTACGATGCAGGCGTATTGCGGAAAGTGATAACAATGAGGGAAACGCCCGGCAGTTTTTCACAATTCTTCTACAGGACATTCGGAGAGAAACTGGGATCGAAACCGGAGTACTTCGACAAGCCAATGGTTGATGCCGACCTCCAGAGGCTCGGCGAGTTCTACCAGCGGCATGGATTTTACCAGACAATTATCAGCAACGAATTCATATTCGATACCAGCCGGTACAGGGTAAACATCCTGTTTACCATACAGGAGAATAAGAGATCGTTCATCGACAGCGTCCGGTATTCTGGCTTGGAAGGTGTGCCGGCGCACGTCCGGGAGAACATCTTCCAAGACCCGGTGCTGCAAGTCGGAATGCCTTATGAGTCGGATGCGGCGTCGGCGGAAATCAATCGGATTCTCACCATCCTGATGAACAACGGCTACCCGGCAGCGAGACTCGACCGGGATTCATCGTACGCCGGACATCATCGGTTCTCGACAAATAATTTCATTCTGAAATATGTGTTCGTCACCGGCGACTTGCGGCGTTTCGGTAACGTGTTGGTGCACGTCGAGCCGCCCCGGGATGACATCGTCGACAACCTTGTTGTCCGACAGCTGGATTTTGAGCCTGGAGATCTCTACAGCCGGGAAAAAATAATCTCGAGCGAGGGGAATCTGAACCGCCTCGGTTTATTCGAAACCGCAACAATCGATTCCTCGAGCGCCAGGGATAGTCTGACGGCGTCCAACATCCCGATGACCATTAGCGTCCGGCCCCGTCCAAGGAATGAGCTTTCCCCCGAGTTCATCGTCTCCGATGAGAACAACGCGTTGAACCTCGGCGTGGGGCTGGGGTATACCAATCACAATTTTTTCGGCGACGCCCGGACATTCACCGCCCGTGTCCGCGCGCGAACGCAATCGATCCGGGAACTGCTCTCCGGTCGCGGCTTTCGCGATACGACCGTCATCGGCGCGGTGAACCTGGAGTTCGAAATACTTCAACCGTATCTTTTTACACGCACACTGAGCGGCTCATGGACGTCTTCGATCAGCGCGGAAAAACAGAAATTGTACATTCTCTCCATCCTTCGGAATAAGATAGGGCTGAGCAATAAGTTCGCGGAGTACACGTACGGCTTTCTCGACTGGACCCTCGAACGCGTGAAGACCGAGTTCTTACTCGACACGTTGCAGCTCCAGAGTATCATCAAGACTCAGCGCCAGGAGGATCAGTTTAACTCTATTCTCACGTTCACGCTGCAGCGCGACAAGACCAACGATATTTTTTCTCCCACCGAGGGATTCTTTAACAGCATCACCCTCGAAGAGTCGGGGATTTTACCGAAGCTGCTGCCCGGCATCGTCTCGGGATTGCCGTTCACCCAGTACTATAAGATCACGCTGTTCGAGCGGTGGTACCAGGACCTGACGCCGACCCGGTTCAATGTTCTTGCGATCAAACTCAAAAGCGGATATCAGGACAAGTATGGTGAAAGCAGAGATCTCCCGGTGAGCATCCCGCTCAACAGGAGGTTTTTTTCCGGGGGGAGCGGAAGCGTCCGGGGGTGGAGAGCCCGTGAACTCGGAGCGATGCCGGATGAACTCCTGCAGTTCGGCGGGAACTTCATTTTTGAGGGGAGTGCGGAGATGCGTGTCAATCATTTCCGGGGATTCGGGCAGCTGGGCTTCCTGCGGCTGGAGAGTGTGTGGGCGGTCTATTTCCTGGATTTTGGCAATGTGTGGAGCGATATTTCGGATTTCAAACCACGCGATATCGCAGTCGCCGCCGGATTGGGGATCCGGTATGAGACATTTTTTGGACCGTTTCGGATCGATTACGGATTCCGCGTCTACGATCCGAAGGAACTCCCCGGGCGAAAGTCCATTTTTCAGAAACAATTCTTTGGAGAAACATTGGGCAATGCGGTGGTTCATATTGGCATCGGACATGCCTTCTGAGGAGTCGGGATGAGCTGGGACTCCATCGTCGGTCAACTCCACACGATACAGGTTCTCCGCACGGCGGTCGGGAACAGGCGGCTCGGTCACGCCTATCTGCTTTCGGGAGCAGATGGTGCCGGAAAAGTCGCGTTAGCTATCGAGTTTGCGAAAACGATAAACTGCGAGAAGCGGACAACGGAGGCGTGCGGCCTCTGCCCGCGCTGCCGGAGATTTGCAACGCTGCAGCATCCGAATCTTCGCCTCGTATTCCCGTTACCGGCCGGGAAGAATGAAAAGTATGGCGATGACCCTTTCGCGAGGCTGCCGGATGAGGAAGTTGCATTGATTCATCAGGAAATTGCGGAGCTTGCGGCGAATCCGTACCACCATCTCCTCGTGCCGCGGGCAAATGCGATTAAGATCAACAGCGTGCGGGAAATCAGGAAAGAATCATCCTTGGCCATGTTTGAAAACGGCAAGCGCGTATTCATCATCATCGAGGCGGAACGGCTCGGCGATGAGTCCGGGAATGCTTTATTGAAGACGCTGGAGGAGCCGCAAGAAGATACGCTGCTTATCCTGACGACTTCGCATCCCGATCGGCTGCTGCCGACAATCGTTTCCCGGTGCCAGCAATTGCGCCTCGACCCGCTCACGGACGAGCAGGTCATCGAAGCCCTTGTCCGGCGCGAACTGATCGCCAGGGAGGATGCCGTGGTGATCGCGAAGCTGGCGAATGGCAATTATGGCCGTGCCATCGAATTGAAAGGGTCGAGGCTCACCGAATATCGTACGGAGATTACCGGCTTTTTGCGGGCGATCCTCTCGGGACCACGGATCGAGCTTCTTGCAGAGATCGATCGGATCGCTACGGAATACGAAAAACCCAGGATGGAGGAGTTTCTCCTGTTGATGCAGTCGTGGCTCCATGACGCGATGCTTCTCGAGGAAGGAGTGTTACTCCAGGCCGACGTCATGGACGGAGAGACGCTGCAAAAATTTTTGGCCCGTTGCCCCCATCCCGATTATCCGCGCGTCTTCGACGTGGTGAACCGGTCAATTTCCCTTATCAACAAAAATGTGTATATTCCGCTGATTCTCATCAACCTTGCGCTTGACCTCCGCGCTCTGCTCGATCCTTCCGAAGGATCAAGACAATCTGTGGTTGCGGGGACAAGTGAAATCTAACAGCGGGGAAAGGTCACCCATCGCCGGGAAATTCAAGAAATACCTCGTAACGGCAGCACTGCCCTACGCCAATGGCAAAATTCATCTTGGGCATCTCGCAGGCGCCTACCTGCCGGCGGACATTTACGTCCGCTACCTCCGTTCCATGAAACGCGACACGGTGTTCGTCTGCGGGTCGGACGAGCACGGCGTGCCCATCACCATCACTGCAGAAGAGGAGAAGATCACACCCCAGGCCGTCGTCGACCGATATCATTCTCTGAACAGGGCGGCGTTTGAAAAGTTCGGAATGAGTTTTGATAATTATTCCCGGACGTCGCTTCCGCTCCATCACGAGACGGCGAGTGAGTTTTTTGTGAAGCTCCACAAGGCGGCAATTCTGAGAGATAAAAAAGAAAAACAGCTCTATGATGAAAAGGCACGAATGTTCCTGCCCGATCGTTACGTCGAGGGAACTTGTCCAAAATGCGGCAATCCCGAAGCGCGCGGTGACCAGTGCGAGAAATGCGGATCGTTCCTGAGTCCGCTCGAGCTCATTAATCCCAGGAGTAAGATTACCGGCGAGACGCCGACAGTCCGGGAAACCACTCATGCGTATTTCCCGCTTGGGAGCTATCAGGCCCGCCTGGAACGATATGTCAATGATGCAAACGAGCGGGACGGCTGGAAGGACAACGTCCTTCAGTACTGTCGCAGCTGGTTCAAGGACGGCCTTCAGGATCGCGCCGTGACGCGTGATCTCAGTTGGGGCGTCAAAGTTCCTCTTAAAGGGTATGAGGATAAAGTCCTCTACGTCTGGTTCGATGCCGTGCTTGGGTACATCTCCAGCACCAAAGAGTGGGCAATCAAGAAAGGGGCTCCCGACAAATGGAGGGAGTATTGGCTTGATCCGTCCACAAAGTATGTTGCCTTCATCGGGAAAGACAATGTTGTCTTTCATTGCATCGTCTTTCCCGCGATGCTGATGGCATGGAACGAACAAAGCAAGGAACAGTATATTCTCCCTGAGAATGTTCCTGCAAACGAGTTTCTCAATTTTCAAGGGGAGAAATTCTCGAAGAGCCGAAGATGGGGCATCGATGCGGATGAGTTTTTGGAGGAATTTCCGTCAGACGTCCTGAGGTACGCGCTCACGATGAACATGCCGGAATCCCGCGACGCGGATTTCACGTGGAAGGATTTTCAAGCCCGCACCAATAACGAGCTTGCCGATATTCTCGGCAATTTTGTCAACCGGACGCTGACGTTCGTGCATCGGAATTTTGGCGGGGCAGTTCCGGAGCCGGAAGAGAGAACATCGTGGGACCCAATGGCCGTCCATATGTTGGATCATATTGCCAATGCGGTTGAATCTGCCGGCAGCTTGATCGAGCATTATCAATTTCGAGATGCCACGCTGACAATCATGAATCTGGCCCGCTACGCGAATAAGTATTTTGATTCCAGCGAACCGTGGAGAATGGTAAAAGAGAATCCGAAAAGATGCGCTACCACCATGAATATTTCGCTTCAGACAATTCGTTCATTGGCAATTTTCCTTGAACCCATAATACCTTCTGCTGCCGTAAGAATGTGGAAGATGCTTAATCTGCCGGGAACACCCACGGAGAGTGGCTGGCAGAGCGCCGGAATCCCTGAACTAAAAGCCGGCCACCAGCTTGGCAAGCCCGAAATCCTTTTTGCAAAAATTGAAGATGAAGTCATCCAAAAGCAGATCGACAGACTGGCGGGGCCATCAGCCGTTCCCAACGCCGAAACTGGAGCAGAGCGCCATGGCGCCAAATCGCAGATGGCGCTGCAGGCGACAGGCGCTCACTCAACCCCCGGCCCGACCCGCTCGAACAGCTTCATCTGGCGAGCCGGCGGGCAGGTGAAACCGGCGATTAGTATTGATGGATTCAGGCAGATCGATCTCCGGGTCGCAAAGGTGCTCCGGGCCGAACGCGTTCCAAAGTCTGAGAAGCTGCTCAAGATCCAGGTATCGCTCGGCGGTGAGGAACGTCAGGTCATTGCCGGAATCGCTCAGCACTACAAGCCCGAAGATCTGATTGGGAAGAAGATCGTCGTGGTGGCGAATCTTCCCCCTGCGAAATTGATGGGGCAGGAGTCTCAGGCGATGCTCCTGGCAGCCTCGGACAGTGACGGCAAGCTTGCAATCCTCACGGTGGCAGGCGAAATAGATGAGGGGAGTATCGTTAAGTAAAATTCACTTGACAACAAAAATCCAATTTAGTATATTCCCTCGGCTTCGTTCGGTAAGATAGCTTTTCATCGAAGGAATTTCTGAGATCCTGCGAGATCTGTCTCCAGAGAGCCCGCAAGAGACTCGCAAGGGTAGTAGTCCGGAAATCCTTTCCAATATCGTGGTTAAATCACCTAATTCACCAATTCCAAAATTTACACCTATTGTGAGGTTCGTATGAAGAGATCTTTCTTGCGTTCTTCATGGTTCATGGTGACCATGATGGCACTCATCGTAGCCATTTCTGCGGGTTTGTGGACCGGCTGCGGTGAAAAACAAGAGACGGCAATGGCGCCGCCAACGACGGATCAGCATCCGGCGATCCTCGATAAAACGCATCCCCAGGTCATCTCAGTCGCGGCGGTTCAGGAACGCCACACTCCTGAGCTGATGGCGAACAAGCTGGTGGTGGGCACCGGGATCGGGCTCGATCAGGATGGCAAGCTTGCAATCCTCGTTCTCACGAAGGAGGAAGGAGTTCATAACATCCCATCGACACTCGAGGGGATCCCGACGCGCGTACAGGTCGTCGGTGAGGTGCGCGCGATGGCGAACACGAAAACATACCGGCCTGTCCCCTGTGGGGTCAGCGTTGGCAACGACAAAGAGTGTGCATCCGGAACGATCGGTTGTGTCGTATTGAAGGGCAGCACACGCTGTGCGCTGAGCAACAATCACGTCTTCGCGCGTGAGAACGCTGGCTCGAACGGCGAACGGATCGACCAACCTGGTCGATACGACGGGAAGCCCAAATGTGCGCAGACCGGCCAGATAGGCACCCTTGCAGGTTTCGTCACCATCAATTTCTCGGGAGGGAATAACACCGTCGATTGCGCGATAGCTCAATACACAACGGACAATGTCTGCTCGATGATCGGCGGCACCTATACGCCGAGCAGCACGACAGTATCGGCAAGCGTGGGACTTCCCGTAAAGAAAACCGGACGCACCTCAGGCGAGACACACGGGGCCGTGAGCGGGATTAACGTCACGATCAACGTCGACTACGGCAGCGCCGGCGTCGCACATTTTGTCAACCAGATCATGGTGGACGGGAGTTTTATCCGGTCGGGTGATTCCGGCTCCCTGATGGTGACCGACAATGCAAGCGCGAATCCCGTCGGACTCTGCTTTGCCGGCGGCGGCGGTGCATCGTTCGCCAATCCTATCGGACCCGTGCTTCAGGGTTTGGGCGTGAGTGTTTGCAGTCAGTAAGAAACAGTAAGGTTGGCGTGATGGTGCAGAGGCTGTCCAGGAAGTCTCTCGCGAAGACGCAACATAATGATCAGAAAAAAAGCCGATAATGAACCTTATTGATCTTTGCGCCTCTGCGTGAAACGAGCCGTGTTGTGTTCGGACAGCCTCTCATCTTTATTAAGGGATGATTATTGCAGAAATCACAATTATCGCTTTCCGAAGTTCTTCAAAGGCATACGACCGAGTGGCTGCAGCTCCCCGGTGTTGTTGGAACCGGCGAAGGGCAATTGCACGGTAAACCGTGCATTCTTATTCTCGTGAATAAGAAATCGAAAGCCCTTGCTGCCCGGCTGCCCAGGCGGCTTGATGGGTACGCTGTCGTGATCCACGAAACAGGACAGGTAAGAGCATTGTGAGAATAGCAACAACCGTAACGATGTTCATCGTCATGTCGATCATCGCCGCCGGCTGCAAACCGCAAGCACAGCCGCAGCCGCAACCCCGGCTCACGGGGAAGCCCATCGACGAAGTATTGAAGGAGAACACTCCTCACCTCATGTCGATTGCCGGCGTTGTGGGCACCGCGATCGGTGATTGTAGCGGAAACCCATGCATAAAAGTCCTTGTGGCAAAGAAGACGGACATCCTGCGTCAGCAAATCCCTTCCATGCTCGAGACATGGCAGGTGGAAATTATAGAGTCGGGCGAGGTGAAGCCGATGAAATAGACCGGTCGTGCCTCATTTTGCCGCACCGGCCTGCATCGACCTCCCCCCACAAAACATCCTCCCGTTGCGAAGGGGAGGATTATAGGTGGGGTGTGCGAGTGTATGCTCACCCGCATTTTGATTCTCTGATTCGAACTGATGCGCCACCAATAGACCGAGAATCTTGCTTAATAGCGATATTATTCTTAGCTTCGTTAAAATACCGCCAATCTACCTCAGGAATAACCACCATGAAACCGTTCTTGCTGCTCTCATTCTTCTTGTTGCTGATTTCCGGCACCATCGCAGCCCAGTCGCCGCCTTATCGCGTCGTTTTCGATCTCACCAGCAGGGATAGTCTGGACCATAAAGCGGTAATTCGGTGGATCCGGGAGATCTCCAGGCCCAACCCAAAAATGCAGGTGGAGGTGGTCATGTATGCTAAGGGACTGGAAATGGTAATGCCAGAAAAATCGGTGGTCACCGAGGATTTGAAAGAATTGATGCAGAATGCGAACTTCTCGTTCAAGGTGTGTGAAATTGCGATGAAGAACAACAAGGTGGAGAAGAGCCAGATGATTCCGGGAGTCCAGACCGTCCCGGACGGCATCTACGA
>DASYTP010000312.1:0-3763 GCA_036002145.1 Bacteroidota bacterium
TATCTTGAGGTTGTCCCACCAAAGGCGAAAGAACTTGAACATTTCAATCAGAATTTGAATAATAAGTTATGGAACCTCAGCCTCACGTTCACGGTCTCCGACCTGTTTCCTATGCGTACCGGCCGCCCCCACGTTCCGACGCCGCACGAGACGTAATTAAGTGTCTTTTCTTCGAAACAAAATGGTAATTCAAAAATTCCGCAAAAACATGCACTTACAGATTGTGCAAATTATGGATGTTATTGCACTGAGAATTTGCAAGCAGGGCGCAAGTCATTTCATAACAAATATTTATGTCAGCTCGTTAACAAGGATTGTTCGATAATTTCTCCGATGTCAAACTCATAATCATTGCCACACACTCTCGGTCATCATCCCAACCTCAATCTCACATTCACAACCTCCGGCCTGTTCCCGATTCTCACCGGTGGCCCCCAGGTGCCGACGCCGCAGGAGACGTAAAAATGCGTGTTCCTTTTTTTTAGATATCCCCAGCTCAGTTCGTACACTTTCTTTGTGATGAAATTGAAAGGCCACAACTGTCCATGATGGGTGTGTCCCGAAAGCTGGAGATCGATGTGATTTTCCACCGCTTCATCCAGCCGGAACGGTTGGTGATCCATGAGAATTACAGGGCACGATTTGTCAACGGCCGACATCAACTCTTCCAACGTTTTTCTGCTTTTACCCTGGAATTGCCGGATGCTTCTATCCTCCCTTCCGACAATATTCAAGCTCCCGTCGATTATCGTGACCTCGTCCCGCAGCAGACGGATACCGTGCTCGGTGAGATAGCGGCACGCCTCTTCGACTCCGCCAATATACTCATGGTTTCCTGTAATCGCAAGAACGCCGAGCCTTGATCTTATCGTGCGAAGTGTTTCTCCGAGATTCTGCTTGATGACGGGACCCAAATCTTCGTCCACGATGTCTCCCGGCAGCAGTACGAGGTCCGGATCCAACCCGTTGATGATCTGCACGATCCGCTCCAATCGCGCTTTGCATATGATGGTGCCGAGATGAATATCCGAGGCAACGGCGATGTTCATCGTTCCGGACGAATGAGCGTTTTTGGAGACCGTAAGCTCAAGCGTCTTGATACGAATCGTACGGGCGTTGATGTGTCCTGCAAGAACGAGGATGCCGACAACGGAAACTGTTGCCCAGAAGATTATTTGCTTCGTCTGCTCGAGATTATTCGTTACGAACGAGGGAAAAATCGGAACGATGAGGTTCACGAGGCGGAGGAGGTCGATGCAAAGACAGGCCAGAAGGAAGTACACCATCGCCGCGAGCCAGAACGAACCGAGCCACACGAGCAAGTCACTAACCCATGAAAGGACGAATCGCTCGAGGATTCTGCCGGCAACGTACGATCCGCTCACGCAAGCTCCCGCGACAACATAGACGAGCTTGTATCGTTCAGGAATGACGCTTCCGCCCCTGTAGAAGATGTAGTAGTTCAACGCGGAGTAGACCGCGGAGACAACCGAGAAAAAGAGTATGAACATTCTCGTCCGGACCTGCATGAGCGCTCACGAGCCCGGTGCGGATGACAGCAACTTTTCCAATCGAATCCTTGTGATCTTCGCCTGCTCATTTGCCGCCGTCCTGATTTCTTCGGTCGGCATGTTGCTTAGACGTTGGTTCAGAATCGAGAGCATCTCTTCCGCGCTTTTTCCGGTTGCACAGACGATGAAGATGAATCCGAATTTCGCTTCATACAGATTATTCCCCTCCACAAGCGCCTTCAGCACTTTTTCAGAAGCGCCTTCGGCGCCAGCTTGCTCACCCTTGGCCCACTCAAGAGCGGCTCCCTCACGTTCCGGAGACGGGCGGGTGAATTTTTTTCGCAGACTCTTGATGTCGCCGATCCGGGGATGTCGGGCGAAAGCCTCTTTCCAGTCGTCGTGCGCCAGGGCATCCCAGACCTCTTCGGCCACGCCGAAGAGTTGTTGCTCATCGCCGAACGGCCGCCGCTCCCCCATGGCCTGCGCCCAGCGAAGAGACCCGCAGCATTGCCGGAAGAGGGTGACTGCGTCGCGCGGGGAGAGGGAGTTGATTTTTTCTAAAGTCATGTTGTTTAAAATGAATGGTTACAGGTTCGGGGATTGAGGTTACAGGTTACAGGTTTGAGGTTCGAGGTGTAAGATGTTGCCAGAATGAATTCCTCTCGAATCTGTAATCTCAAACCTGTAATCCCAAACCTGTAACCTCAATCCTGTAACCCTCACTCATCTCTCTCCTCCCACCCTCACTCCACCACTCCCCACACCCTCATCCTGCTAACTCCCCCGTCGGGATAGATATTCAATCTGACGTGTGTGATGGATGTATTCTTTTTCAATTCGTTAACGAAGAAATGCCGCTTGTGTGGATGGAGTTTGGTCTCGCGCAGGATTTCTTTCCACTTCACATCATAACAGGTGAGGGCATCGACGATCCTGACCGGCTCCGAGCAGACGTCGATCGAACATCGATCGGGATAATTGCCTTTGAAGTGGTTCGAGTCGACCTCGATTTTCCTGACGGAGCCCGCCCGGCCGAGCTTAATGATCGCCCAATCGTGACCCGGACCGCGGCGGCGTTTTGTTTCCCATCCGTCGCCCATGTTCTTCGCACGCCCCGGCATGATGAGATGCTCCTTCGAACCGAAGAACATATCGCTCGCTGCAACGACAACTCCGCCATATCCGACAGATGCGAGATCGATCATGGAGCCCAATTTCACAGCGTTCCAGTCGGGGATGACTTCACCGTATACCTTCAGTCTTGCCACCCCGCCATCGGGAAATATGTTCAGCCGAATATGCGTCAGTCGGCGGCTCTCCGTTACGGAAAAAAGGTTCTGCGAACCGGGTTTAAGAGGAGACTTCGGCAGGATGTGAATCCACTTAACCGCTTTTGTGCCACGCGAAGCGACCGAAAAGTCTTCTGCGGCGCAAGCTTCAACCGACGCGTACGCCGGGTTGTTGCCGAGGAAATGATTTGTGTCGATGTCGATTCCTTTGATCACGCCGGGGAGTCCAAGCCTGATGATGCACCAATCGTATCCGGGGGTTCGTTTCCGTCGGCTCTCCCACCCGTCCATCCACTTGCCGCGGTCCGTATACTTATCCGGAATGAATATTCCCCGCCCCGGCTTAAGTAGGTTTTCTTTGGGGGCGAAGAATTCATCGCTGGCAACAAGCGCTTTGCCGCCGACACGTTCGGAGACAAGATCGACTAATCCGGGAAATGCCGCTGTTTCATGTATGAGTTGCATCGTCGTTTCGAGTTAGTATCTGACCAAATGGTTGTTGAGGAAATGTTCCATTCTCAAAAATCTTTTTTCCGCGAAGATACGTTCGCTCAATCCTGCCGGACAGCGTCTGACCTTCGTACGGCGTCATCTTATGCCGGTGGTGGATCATCGATTGAGTGACCTCGAACCGCCGGTCGGGATCCCAGAGAACGAAGTCGGCGTCGTAGCCGGAAGCAATGGCGCCTTTTTTGCCGGCCAACCCGACAAACTCTGCCGGGCGCGCAGACATCCAGTGCGCGATATCCGTGAAAGAGAATCCCCGTTTTTGCGCCTCAGTCCATATAATAGAGAGCCCCAATTGCAAGGATGCAATTCCTCCCCATGCCTTCTGGAAATCGCCCGATTCCATGAATTTCAGCACAGGGGTTGAAGGTGAATGATCGGAGACGATGAAATCGAGCTCCTGATTCCTCAGTGCATTCCACAATCCTTCCCGGTTCTCCCGGTCGCGGATCGGAG
>DASYTP010000313.1:0-6799 GCA_036002145.1 Bacteroidota bacterium
TCCGCTGGGCCGGAGAACGTGGATTCTGTAATGATCGACGGGACGTGGGTCTACCGTAAGAAGGAATTCGTCGGCTTCGATCCTCAAACCATCTTCCATGGCGCCAGGAGGGAGTTAAAGCAACTCCTGGGCAGAGCGAACTACAATTGATCGTGATGAAGTCCTCCATATCCTTCATACTGGATGGCCGGATGGTGACGATCGATTTCAGCCGTGATAGAACGGTCAGTCCCACGACGACCGTCCTGAACTATCTGCGCAGCCTTCCGTCCCACAAAGGAGTGAAGGAAGGATGCGCCGAGGGGGATTGCGGCGCGTGCACCGTCGTGCTCGCCGAGCCGGGTCCGGATGACACTCTTCGCTACAAGTCTGTCGATTCGTGCCTTGCGTTTCTCCCCATGCTTGACCGCAAGCAAGCAATCACCGTCGAGAATTTAAATGATGAATCGGGTGAGCTTCATCCGGTTCAGGACGCGATGGTGCAGACCGGCGGCAGCCAATGCGGGTACTGTACCCCCGGATTTATCATGTCGATGTTCTCCTTGTACAAGAACCACGATCACCCGTCGCGGGCAGAGATCGACGACGCACTGACGGGGAATCTCTGTCGCTGTACCGGGTATCGACCGATCGTCGAAGCGGCGGCCCAGGCTTGCGTTCACGGCAGCAGCGACCGGTTTTCGAGGAATGAGCCGGGAATTGCACGGCTTCTCAATTCGATACCGCATGAATCCCTCCACCTGGAAACGGCAGAACAGCGATACTTCCGCCCGGCAAGTTTGGGTGAGGCGATCACGCTCAAGCACCGGTATCCCCGGGCAGTCGTGGTGTGTGGTGCGACTGACGTTGCGCTCCGCGTTACAAAGGGACACGAGCTCCTGAGCGAGGTTATTGATCTCTCTGCAATCGATGAGTTGCGGGAGATGGTCGATACTGACTCGACGGTTTCTATCGGGGCAGGAGTTTCCCTGAGCGATGTCATGGCGAAAACGCGTCAGAGCTTGCCGGCATTGTTTGCCATGCTATCGGTGTTCGGCTCGCAACAGATTCGAAATCTTGCGACGGTCGGCGGAAATCTTGGAACGTCATCGCCGATTGGGGACACTCTTCCGGTGCTGATGGCATACAGGGCAATCGTGATTCTTGAGAGTTTGAACGGCGGGCGGGAAATCCCTCTCGACAAATACTTTACGGGCTATAGAGCAACCGTTCGAAGGCCGGATGAATTGATCACCGCTGTCAGGATTCCGAAACCCGCAGGCGGTACCATTGTGAAATCATACAAGGTGTCAAAGAGAAAGGATCTGGACATTGCCACGGTCAGCTCCGGCTTCCTCTTGGAGATCGATGGAGAACAGGTTGTCAGCTCCATTATCCTTGCCTACGGTGGGATGGCGGAACGGACGAAACGGGCGAGCTCTGCCGAGCAGTTTATCACGGGCAAGCGATGGGGCCGGCCTGTTGTTGAAGAAGCGATGAAACTCATCGATGACGACTTCACACCGATCTCTGATGCGCGCGCGGGAACAGAGATGAGAAGAATTGCGGCGCGAAATCTCCTGTTAAAATTCTGGACCGAAACAATCCTCTGAACCATGAAAATTACCGCTCAAATCCTGTTGTGGGGTGTGATCATAGTCTCATCAACAATTTCGCAAGAACGCAAGTCCGGGAGAGAGTCCACGGAACGATTCATTACGGAAATCGACACTGCGACGATCATCCGGCAGTCGCTGACCGAATCTCCCGATGCGCGAAAAGCCGCCTACGTTGCGAGAACCAGGGACAAACAGTACGTCGTGTTGCAGGGGAAACGTGACAAGGAGTACGAGGGCGTTGGAACGAGCGGCGTTGTCTTCAGCGCCGATGGCAAACGCTCGGCGTATCTTGCAAGGTTCGGCACGCAGTATTTTGCAGTTGTTGATGGGCGGGAGCATGAGCGCTACGAAGCCCTGGGAACCGACCCTTCCTTTAGCCCCGATGGAAAGCACGTTGCATACGTCGCCATGACAGACGGCAAGCAATTCGTCGTCCTCGATGGAATGGAGCTGAAACATTACGAAGGCATCGGGTCGCGGGGACCCATCTTTAGCCCCGACGGCAAACATCTGGCGTTTCTCGTCATTGAGGGCGAAAAGCTCTTTGTTGTGCTCGACGAAAAAGAAGGCAAGCGCTATGATGCCATTGCAATGAACACGATTACGTTCAATCCGAGAAGCAATCTTCTGGCCTTCGTTGCGACATCGGCGGGCAAAACATTTCTTGTGTACGGCGGGAAGGAACAGAAGAAGTACAGCGTGAGCACCGGGGCAGCGCCGGCGTTCAGCCCCGATGGGAAGCGGCTGGCGTTTGTGGCATCTGACACTGCCGGAATGTTTATCGTCCTTGACGGAAAGCACGGGAAACATTATGGCCAGATACCGGGTGAATCGATCAAATTTAGCCGCGACGGCAGGAAGGTTGCATATGCGGCGCAACTCGGCGGGAAATGGCGCATGGTGATCGATGGCAGGGAGGGTAAACCATATGAGAATACCGGGGCAAACACGTTCAGCTTCAGCCCGGACGGCAGGCGCTTCGCCTATGTCGCCATCGCCGGAAATAGCCGCTTCGTAGTGATCGATGGAATGGAGGGGAAGCGCTACGATGCAATCCCCGAGGGAAATCCTCTCTTCACTCCCGACGGCAAACGCGTAGTCTATCTCGCGCAGACAAACGATCTCTGGCGCGTCGTCACTGACAACATTGAAGGTAAGTCGTACAAAGCAATCCAGACCGGGACTCTCTCCATAAGCCCGGACGGGAAGGTTTTTTCTTACGGCGCTCTGATTGAGAAAAAGATATCGGTTGTCGTGAACGGCATCGAAGGTAATCCGTACGATGCGATTCTCGGTCAGGGTGGAGGGAAGATCGTCTTTGATTCTGCGACGCAGCTTCATTATCTTGCAGCAAAGGATAATAAGGTGTATCTGGTGGAAGAACAGATCAGAGGAGACTGAAGCATTGTAATGAAAATAGTTCATTGATCACTTAACGCGGCATATCCGAGCCAAAGATGAGATTTTCGGCGCCGATGGCAGCCTTGGCAGGAAATCTGGTTAAGTTAACCCAGGCACAATTAAATCTCGTAGGAATGATCTTCACCGCTACATGGCTGGCATCCTGAAAAATGACGGAGCGTATTCCTTGGCGATCGGAAGTTGGAAAGATCACGTTCTTCGAATTACCCGTCACGATGTCGATTGCGGAGCAAATGCGTATGCTGAAAGCAACCTCATCCAATTTGAATTTTTTGTCTTGCGATCGCTTTCGAAGCACTTTTAGAGCTTCCAGAAGCCGGCATTACAAAATCATTTGAGTCCTACATTAAGAACATTTTGGGGATTTCGAGGACCTTAACTGGTGGGCCAAAGACTTTTACAATCTTCGTTCCAGGATTGTTCATGGTGATTATGTATCCTTGCAAAGAAAATCAGTAAGTTCTGTTAAGCAAAGGGGAGAAAATCCATCGATTTTCTACCTCCCAATAGGAGGCCAGCAAGAATTCTTGCGTTCTGCTGCTATTGGACGTTTTGTTTTTCGTGATGTCGTAGAAGCTCTATCTAAAATGCAAATAACGGAGGAGAGGTTGGAGCAATATGAAAATCTATTTTTTACTGCCGAACACCGGCTCAATGGTTTATTATCAGACTTAAGGATGCAGAATTCGCAGAAGAGTTTAGAGAAATTGTACATAGTTGGCGAAAATTAAAAAAACATGAAACCCAACAGTGCCTGCATCTTTCTAGCGATACCCTGGATAAGCTAAAAAAACTCTTGCCCGAGAAAAATGAGATAAGTCATGCAATCGACGAGGAACGAGCCGAAAAAGAACTGACATTGGAGGATTTATTATCGACAGCTTCCACCGAATCTAACTTTGATCCAAATACATTTGTTCTGGAGATATCCATTGATTGGTTTAGTTATGCTCGGAAGGTTCTCTACCGGGTTGGTGGATCATCTTAGCGCATCAATTCGAGGGATGTAATTTGTATGAAATTCAATGAATTGGTAACAATATTGGAGCAAGGCAGATTCAGACTTGTGAAAGAAAAAGGATCAATTAGATATTATGGTAAACCGGGCTGGGAGAAGCTAATCAGAGTTGATTATCACGGCTCAAAAGAAGTCCCCACGGGAACGTGTCATGCAATTCTCAAAGCCGCGGGTTTAAAGAAAAGATAAGAAAAGGAAAGGAAAGGAGTCTGCGCAATGATTCAACTGGATTATTCATTAGTGATAGAAGCAACGGATGAGCCGGATTATTTCGGATTTTATTCCCCCGATCTGGAAGGGTTTACAGGCATTGGCCATTCAGTGGAGGATTGTCTGTATAAAGCCCGATGGGGAATGCAAGAGCACGTAAAGTTATTGGATGAGCAGCATTTGCCCGTGCCACCGAAGAATCCGAAACCGAAGATCATCATCCAAAACGAGGAGTAAATCGCTGCTGCTTAGTTGTTCGTGAACCGGCAACCTGCATCAAGAATCATGAAAGATCCAACACTCCAACACTCCAACACTCCATTACTCCCCGACGCCATTCCCCACGAATCCGCCGCCAAGCATGTTACCGGCGAAGCTATCTACGTTGACGATATCCTTGTCAATGAGCAACTGCTTGTTGGTCGCGTTGTCTACAGTCCTCACGCCCACGCGAAAATAACAACGTTTGATCTGGCGGAAGCGAAAAAAGTGCCCGGAGTTCACGCCGTGCTGTGCTACAAGGATATCCCCGGCCGCAACCAGATGGGTCCGGTTGTCAAGGACGAACCCTGTCTGGCGGAGAATGAGGTGATATGCATCGGCCAGGCGATGTTTCTCATCGCTGCCGAAACCGAGGCGCAATGTCTCGAAGCCGAACGCAAAATCAACGTTGAGTTCGAGCAGCTCGAGCCGATACTTACCATTGAACTGGCGATTGAGAAAAACAGCCTGATGGGTCCTCCGGCAAGGATAGAACGCGGGCATGTGGAAGCAACGCTCGCTTCCGCGCCTCATGTGATAACAGGGGAACTCCGGACGGGGGCTCAGGAACACTGGTATCTCGAATCGCAGCTGTGTCTCTGCATCCCTGGAGAGGGCAGGGAGATGGAGGTTTTCAGCTCAACCCAGCATCCCTCCGAGACACAGGCATTAATTGCCGATCTCCTCGGCATCGGCAAACACGAAGTCCGGGTCGAAGTGCGGCGGATGGGGGGAGCGTTTGGCGGCAAAGAAACGCAGGCAAACCATACGGCGTGCTGGTCGGCGCTGCTCGCGCGGGCAACGAAGCGTCCCGTGAAGATTCGGCTCTTCCGCGATGACGATATGAAAATCACCGGCAAGAGACATCGCTTCCTGACAAAATATGAGGCCGGGTTCGACGATGAAGGAAAACTTCTCGCCGCAAGATTTGAGCTGAACAGCGACGGCGGATGTGCGACCGACCTCTCTTTCGCGATCATGCAACGCGCGATGTTGCACGCCGACAATGCGTACTATGTCCCCGATTTTTCCGTCGTCGGCAAAGTTTATAAGACGAACCTTCCATCCAATACTGCCTTTCGGGGGTTCGGCGGTCCGCAGGGGATGGCCGTCATCGAAACCGTCATCGATCGGATCGCGCGCCATCTCGGGAAAGAGCCGGCCGAGATTCGACACAGGAATTTTTATGGATTGGAATCGCGCAACGTGACCCATTACGGCGAGACTGTCGAGAACAACCGCCTGTTCATGATCTACGATCAGCTCATGAAGTCTTCCGAATATGGACGGCGAAGAGCATCGATCAACACGTTCAATGCAGAGAACGAATTTTTCAAGAAAGGCATGGCAATCACCCCGGTGAAGTTCGGGATTTCCTTCACAACGTCATTCCTCAACCAGGCGGGAGCGCTCGTGCAGCTGTACAAAGACGGGACGATCCTCGTCAACCACGGCGGGACCGAGATGGGACAGGGATTGCACACGAAAATGCAGCAGGTGGCGGCGGCGGAGTTCGGAGTGAGTCCCGACCGGGTACGAGTGAATGCCACCGACACCTCGAAAGTCCCGAACACGTCGGCAACCGCGGCTTCTGCGGGCGCCGATCTCAACGGGATGGCGGTCAAGAACGCCGTCGATATTCTCAAGGGAAGAATCGCCGAAGCCCTGGCGCAAATCTGGAATGAAAAAGACCGGAGCATCATCTCGAGGAGAGACGATATCAGATTCGAAAATAATCTGATCACCGATTCGCATTATCCGAAGAGAACGATCGCCTTCGCCGAAGCGATTCCCCTCCTCCATCTTCACCAGGTTCAGCTGAGTGCCACCGGCTTCTATAAGACCCCCAACATCGGCTGGGACAAAGAGAAAGGTTTCGGCAAGCCGTTCCATTACTACGCCTTCGGGATGGCTGTGACGGAGGTACTGCTCGACGTCCTCACGGGCCATCACACCATCCTCTGCGCCGATATCCTCCACGACGTCGGAGACTCGCTCAATCCCGGCATCGACCTCGGTCAGGTGGAAGGCGGCTACATCCAGGGCGTGGGCTGGGTGACAACGGAAGAGGTGAAGTGGGACGATAAAGGCAACCTCATGACCCACTCACCCGACACGTACAAGATTCCCGGCGTGCAGGACATTCCAAAGGATTTTCGGACGAAGCTGCTCGAAGACGTTCCGAATCCCGTCGCGATCCGCAGGAGCAAAGCCGTTGCCGAGCCGCCGCTGATGCTTGCGCTTTCCTGCTGGCTTGCGATCAAAGATGCGATCTCTGCCGTCGGCAATC
>DASYTP010000314.1:0-6385 GCA_036002145.1 Bacteroidota bacterium
AGAGATGAAAAAAGTGACCTGGCCCACGTTCGATGAGCTGCGGGACTCCACGCTCATCGTGATCGTCGTGTGTGCGGTCTTTACGATCTTCGTCTACGTCCTCGATACGGCGGTCAGCAAGATCATGCAGGAGATTTTTTAGAGATGACTGAAGTGGCCATTGCAGCGCCGAAGAAGCGTTGGTATGCGATTCGCACGTACTCCGGGCACGAGAACAAAGTGAAGGCCCATCTTGAAAATGAAGTCAAGATTGCAAATCTCACCGATCGTATCTCGTCGGTGATGGTTCCATCGGAGAAAATTGTCGAGGTGAAAGAAGGGAAAAAGAAGAGCAGAACGAAAACGTTTTTCCCCGGATATATTCTTGTCGAGGCCGTTCTCGACAAAGAAACAAAACATCTCATCCTCAACACACCGTCCATTATCAGTTTCGTCGGTCCGAAGGGCGAGCCGGCCCCCTTGCAGTTCGAGGAAGTGCGGAGGCTGATGGGGAGGATGGAAGAGCGCAAAGACGTTGAAGTGATGGAAGTTCCTTTCCACGTCGGCGAAGCGGTGAAAGTCATCGACGGGCCCTTCAATAATTTCAGCGGCTTCGTCCAGGATGTCAACGAAGAGAAGATGAAACTCAAGGTCATGGTGAGTATCTTCGGCAGGAAGACACCTGTCGAATTGGATTTTAATCAGGTAGAGTTGGAAAAGTAATCAACCAGGAAGAACGGACGCAAGATCATGAAAAAGATTACAGGCTACATCAAGTTACAGATTCCCGCAGGACAGGCGAACCCTGCACCTCCTATCGGGCCCGCGTTGGGTCAAAAAGGGGTAAACATCATGGAATTTTGCAAACAGTTCAACGCGAGGACGCAGGCAAGCCAGGGGCTGATCATTCCGGTTGTCATCACGGTGTTTTCTGATAAGTCATTTACCTTTATCACGAAGACGCCACCGGCTTCGGTGCTCTTGACGAAAGCGGCCAAAGTGGAAAAGGGATCGGGTGAACCTAATCGGAACAAAGTGGGAAAAGTCACCAAACAACAAGTCAGAGAGATCGCAGAGATGAAGATGCCGGATCTCAACGCCAAGGATATTGAAGGTGCCATGGCGATGGTTGCCGGCACGGCGCGGAGCATGGGAATTACTGTCGAAGATTAATCATCATCGTGGGAGTCAGGCCCCCGGCCGACGCTTGCACCACGGAAAAGGAACGAACTATGAAACGAAGCAAACGATATCGGGCAGCATCGTTAAAGATTGACGCTAAAAAGATGTATTCCATCGATGAGGCGATCGATTTGGTAAAATCGGCCGCTTCGGCAAAATTTGTTGAGGCGGTGGATATTGCCGTGCGTCTCGGTGTCGATCCGAAAAAAGCCGATCAGGCTGTGAGAGGCACGGTCGCCCTTCCCCACGGCATCGGCAAAGCAGTCCGCGTCCTCGTCATCGCGAAGCCCCCGAAAGATGAAGAGGCGAAAGCTGCGGGCGCCGACCATGCGGGATTTCAGGAATACATCCAAAAGATCCAGGGCGGCTGGGCCGATATCGACGTCATTATTGCGACCCCCGATGTGATGGGCGAACTCGGGAAACTTGGCAAGGTACTTGGTCCCCGCGGGCTGATGCCCAACCCCAAGAGCGGAACCGTAACAGCCGATGTCGCAAAAGCTGTGAAAGAAGTCAAGGCCGGCAAGATCGAGTTTCGCGTCGAGAAAGCCGGGATTCTCCACGTCACAGTGGGGAAGGCAAATTTTGAAAAGCAGAAACTTGCTGAGAATATCAACGCGTTCCTGGCGACGGTTGTGCGCATTAAGCCGGCAACTGCAAAAGGCCAATACATCAAGTCCATTGCACTCTCCACGACGATGGGACCCGGAGTCCACATCGACAGGAACGTTGTGGCAGTACACTAACGAGATTACGCACTCACTATAAATAGTACCCGTATTTTCCGTCCCCCTCGTCCACGGCGGGGGGGAGCTTCGCGGAACGTACAACATCAGATCACGAGGGAACCATGAATCGTTCTGAAAAGGAACAAATCATTGCAGAGGTGAAAGGGAAGATCGAACGTGCCAAGGGGATGTACTTTGCCGATTTCACCGGTATCACGGTTGAAGAGGTGAATGAGCTTCGGCGCGAGTTCCGCAAAGCAAACGTCGATTATCAGGTCGTGAAGAATACACTTGCGCGAAAAGCGCTCGAGAGTGCGACCGGATATGACAAAGTTATCGGCAGGCTCGACATGCCGACGGCGATTGCCTTCGGTTACGATGACCCGATTGCACCGGCAAGAATCATCAAGAAGTTTCGTGAGAAGAATGAAAAGCTCAAGGTAAAGGTCTGCGTCGTTGAGAAACAGGTCTTCGAGGGCTCCCAACTCGACCAGCTTGCGAAACTTCCGAACCGCAAGGAACTCATCGCCGGCATTCTCGCAACCATCGATTCACCCGCGGCGGGCATTGTCGGAGCGATTGGTGCCCTGATGCGCGACCTTGTCAATATTGTCGATGCAATCGAAAAGAAAAAGGCGGCGTGACGTGCTTTCATTACCACTACATTATTCTAACCTAGAAAAGGAGATACAACAATGTCATCAGTAACGGAAATCGTTGAAAAAATTGAGAAGCTCACACTCCTCGAAGCTTCCGAATTGAAGACGGCTCTGGAGGAGAAATTCGGTGTAACGGCTGCAGCTCCCATGATGATGGCTGGAGGCATGACTCCGGCGGCCGCGGGCGCAGCGCCTGCTGCCGAAGTACAAACGGAGTTTACGGTCCTCCTCAAGAGTGCCGGCGCGCAGAAGATCAACGTCATTAAGGTGGTCCGTGCGGCGACCGGCCTTGGGTTGAAGGAAGCGAAGGATCTTGTCGATGGAGCGCCGAAGAACGTAAAAGAAGGATTGAACAAGGATGATGCAGACAAGCTCAAGAAGGAACTCGAAGAAGCCGGAGCTCAGGTCGAGCTGAAGTAGTCGTTAAGGCTCGCAGGGCGCCGCGTTGTTCTGCGAACCGGGTTCTCCCATCCCGTATTTCATCCGGATGGGATCTGATTCGTGAAGCTTCGCGGCTCCGATCGCCGGAGTGTCGTACGGCTGCCGGTTTTCCCTTTTTTTTGAGACCCGTCACGTGTCTAAACAGCAAGGAGAGATGCATTTGAAAGCCTCAACACAACATTCGAACGGTCGCATATCATTCGCAAAAATTCCCTCCGTTGTGGAGTATCCGGATCTGCTCAATGTTCAGCTGGAATCATGGGACAACTTTCTACAGGCCGACGTCCCCCCGGAGAAGCGCCAGAATCGGGGACTCCAGCAGATCTTCTTGATGAATTTTCCGATTACAGACGCGAGGGAGAACTACATCCTCGAGTTTACGGAATACTACGTCGAGAAACCCAAATACTCCGTCATCGAATGTCAGGAACGAGGGTTGAGCTACGCGGTTCCGCTGAAAGCGAAGGTTCGGCTCTCCAGCAAGAGTGAGGACGGGAAGAGCTACGTCGACACGCTCGAACAGGACGTGTACCTCGGCAACTTGCCGCAAATGACTCATCGAGGAACGTACATCATCAACGGTGCCGAACGAGTCGTCGTGAGCCAGCTGCACAGGTCTCCGGGGGTGTTCTTCGATGAATCGGTCCACCCCAATGGGATGTCGATTTTCTCCGCCCGCATCATACCGTTCCGCGGTTCGTGGGTCGAGTTCACAACGGATATCAGCAACGTTATGTACGTTTACATCGACCGGAAGAAGAAATTCCCGGTCACGACGTTGCTCCGAGCGCTCGGTTATTCTTCGGACGATGAAATCCTTCATCTCTTCAATCTCGTCGAAGAGGTCGATCCGCATAAAGTCAATCTTAAGGATTACCTCGGCCGGATAGTTTGCAGCGATGTGGTCGACAAGAAGACCGGCGAAATCTTTATCAGCAAAGATTCGCAGTTCACCGATGAGCTGGTAAAGAAGGTGAAAAAATCCGATATCAAGAAGATCCGATTCCTGAACTACGAGGGCATCGGCGAAAGCTCGGTCATTGCAAACACCATTCAGAAGGATACTTCCCGCACGGGCGAAGAAGCGTTGAACGCCATCTACCAGCAACTCCGGTCGGGTGAAGCGCCCGATCTCGACACGGCAAAGAATCTCCTCGAACGCCTCTTCTTCAACGAAAAACGATACGACCTCGGGAATGTCGGTCGCTATCGCATGAATGCGAAGCTCTCGTTGACCGTTCCCGTGACGACCACTACGCTCACCAAAGATGATATCATCGCTATCATCAACTATCTGATCGACTTGCAGCAAGGCAGAAAAACCGTCGATGATATTGATCACCTCGGCAATCGCAGAGTCCGCACGGTCGGGGAACAAATCGGGCAGCAGTTCAACATCGGCCTGGCACGTATGGCCCGGACGATCCGCGAACGGCTGAGTCTCCGCGACCAGGAAAAACTGACTCCCCAGGATTTGGTGAACGCACGCACGATCACGAGCGTCATCAACGCATTTTTCGGGACGAACCAATTATCGCAGTTCATGGATCAGACTAATCCTCTCGCCGAGATAACGCACAAGCGGCGTATGTCCGCGCTCGGCCCCGGCGGTTTGACGCGCGAGCGCGCCGGCTTCGAGGTGCGCGACGTGCACTATACGCACTATGGACGGCTCTGCCCCATCGAGACACCCGAAGGCCCGAACATCGGACTGATTTCGTCGCTCTGTATTCATGGAAAAGTCAACGAGTTCGGATTCATCGAGACCCCGTACCGCAAAGTAAAAGCCGGACGCGTGACCGATGAAATCGAATACATGACAGCCGAGAAGGAGGACGTCTATACTATTGCGCAGGCGAACGCCGAGATCGATGATAAAGGTCGGTTCCTGACCGAACGCGTGAAGGCCCGCCTGCAGTCAGATTATCCGAACGTGAAGCCCGAAGAACTACAGTATATGGACGTGGCGCCCAATCAGATTGTCAGTGCGGCAGCAGCGCTCATCCCGTTCCTCGAGCACGACGATGCCAACCGCGCCCTCATGGGATCGAATATGCAGCGGCAGGCTGTCCCTCTCCTTCGCCCGGAGACGCCGATTGTCGGCACAGGCCTCGAAGAAAAGATTGCGCGCGATGCCCGAACAATGATTGTCGCCGAACGAAACGGCGTCGTCGAGTATGTCGATTCGAATTCGATTACCATCAATTACGACATCGACGAGGCAAGCACGGAATCGCTGATGAGCTTCGAGGAAAAGAAACGGGTCCAGTACCACCTCATTAAGTTCTTCCGCTCGAACCAGGACACGAGTATCAATCAGCGCGGCGCGGTAAAACCCGGTCAGCGTGTGAAGAAAGGCGACATCCTCGCCGATGGCTGTGCGACCGACAGGGGCGAGCTGGCCCTGGGACGAAATCTCCTCGTGGCATTCATGCCGTGGCGCGGTTATAACTTCGAAGACGCCATCATCCTCAACGAACGCACAGTTGCAGAAGATACTTTCACCTCTTTACACATCGAAGAGTTCGAGCTACAGGTCCGTGACACCAAACGGGGGGAGGAGGAACTGACGCGCGAGATACCGAACGTCAGCGAGGATGCGGTAAAGGACCTGGATGAAAATGGCGTTATCCGCGTGGGCGCGGAGGTCGTCGAAGGCGATATCCTGATCGGAAAGATCACCCCGAAGGGGGAGACGGAATCGACACCGGAGGAAAAACTCCTCAAGGCGATCTTCGGCGAGAAAGCCGGAGATGTCAAGGACGCTTCACTCAAAGCCCCGCCCGGCATGAGGGGCATTGTGATCGCGACGAAGCTGTTCAGCCGGAAAAAGAAAGACGCCGAGTCGAAGAAGGAGGACAAGCGTCTGGGCGAACAACTCGACAGGGATCATAAGAAGGCGACCAAGGATCACCTTGAAAAAATTCATCGAAAACTCTCCCTGCTCCTCACCGAAGAAAAGTCTGTGGGAATCAGGAAAACCGACGGCGACATCGCAATTCGCAGCGGGACAGTGTTGAAAGAAGATGTATTCGCAGGCGTTGCTGACATCGAGAAGCTCGATCCGTCGTCGGACTGGGTGGATGACAAGAAAAAGAACGCCCTGGTGAACAAGATTTATGAGAATTATTTCCAGAAGAAGAATGACATCGATGAATACTACAAGTACGAGAAGACCAAGATCATGCTCGGCGACGAGCTCCCCTCGGGAATCGTGCAGCTGGCAAAGGTCTACGTGGCCAAGAAGCGAAAACTCTCGGTCGGCGATAAGATGGCAGGGCGTCACGGAAATAAAGGTGTTGTATCGAAACTAGTACCGCCGGAAGATATGCCGTTTTTGCCCGACGGAACGCCTATCGATATCGTGCTCAACCCGCTCGGAGTGCCGTCACGAAT
>DASYTP010000315.1:0-4518 GCA_036002145.1 Bacteroidota bacterium
GCCATCGGTGATTGGCTTCGTCGCCACGGCGGGCCGGACGGTGAACAGAGACTCTGGACTGTGATCTCCTCTCTCAATCAGAGCGGGATGGCGGGAGGCGGCAGCAACCATACACTCGATATTGACGGCACACTGATTGAGGCCGATAAAGGGGATGCCGCGATGACCTACAAAGGCTTTAGGGGGTACCACCCTCTTCTCGGCGGTTGCATCGAAATGGGATTGTTCACAGGATCTCTGTTTCAACAAGGGAATCTTTCCCCTCAAGAAGGCTTGGTTGATTTCATCACCCAGTGCAGGAAGAATGTCCCCGGGACATTTTCTACGGTCCGGAGCGACTCAGCAGCTTATAATTATCATGTCATCAATTATTGTTTTGAGAACAACCTGCGGTTCTCGATTACAGCCGATCGTGACATTGCGGTCATGGAGGCAATCAACAAAATCCCCGAAAGTGACTGGATCGAGGGGAAAAACGACGATGACGGATCACCAACTGGATACCAGGTTGCTGAGACGCTTCACAGCCTTGTTGAAACCACAGGGGACTTTCGTCTGGTGGCAAAGCGCACTCGTCGCACTCACCAACACGATCTCTTTGACGGTCCGTATACGTACTGGATCATTGCAACCAACATCCCCTACAAGGAAAAGGATACACAGGCAATGATTCATTTTCAGAACGGCCGTGGTGAGTTCGAGAAAATGATCGGTGAACTCAAACATCACTTCGGTCTCGATCATATGCCCTGCGGTCAGTTTGATGCCAATGGTCTCTATTTCACTATTGGCATTCTCGCCCACACGCTCGTCCAACTTTTAAAACGCGACCACTTCGGAGCTGATTGGAAAAAGAAATCAGTTCGAAGCCTCCGCTATTACTGGTTGCATGTACCATCACGGATTATCTCTCACGCTCGATACACGATTGCGAAGGTGGCAATGAGTCGTGTGCTCTTCGAACAACTTCTTCACATCTATTTACAGCTCTGCCTTGCTCCTGCCGTTGTCTCTTCTGCGTAGAATAACTCCTCAACTGACACCATAGCCGCCTATCCTCTAACGGTAGGTTCATAGAACCGAACGGGCGATCTCTGCCTGATTCTCCTTCGAAGAAGTCTTGAAGTTACCCGCGCAAGTCATTGAGACACACCTTCACAAATATTTTTCAGACAATGACCCAGCCGCACCCAGCTACTGGGCTGCTACGCCATCCTGATCACTGAGCGGGGCTTCTATGTCGGATTTAAGGACGGACAGGGCTTGACGGTGGGGTAACAGTTTGTTGCGATGCCCTGCATCCACCTCCCCCTGAAGGTTGTCCAATAAGTCCTTCGACATTCATTATTCCTTGTTCAATATTCGAAATTCAGCGTTAATAATGAACATCGAACAAAGAATGTCGAAGTCAGAAGGACTTTTTGGACGGCCTGGCAAAACATCCTCCCCTTGCGAAGCGGAGCCAGCCCGCGTGCGGTCTGGCGGCGATTACAGGAAGGGGTGGCGAGTGTATGCTCACTCACATTTTCGCTCTCTGATTCGAGCTGATACACTACCGGCTTAACGGTAGGGTATCATAACGTGGCCTTGCGATTCGAACTTGCCTGTCAACCTTTTTCCCCTTAATCCCGTCTAACCATTTGGTTTCCAGCACCTATCGTGGAAATCAGAACATCCCAATATCGATGAACTGAAGCGTTTTTTGACATTGGCTCCTTTTCTCATTACTTTACACGTATCACTACCGATGTGTAAGGCATCTATCCCTCTGGAATCACGGACGGGAAGATCGGTACCTAGTGTGAGGCATCCTGATACTTGACCTGGGCAGTAGCAACCACCAAAAGGAACTATCAACCATGAAATTCTTCGATCGCGGCAACTTCATGACATACCTGGATCGCATTCCCGATAAGTACAGGAAGAAGAAGTTCACCATCCCGTTCGCCGGCGTTATTGCCCTTCTCCTTTTAATCATCGGATTTTCATCTTCGGATAGGGAATCGGTCGCCACTGCCGATGTACGCCGCGGAGAATTCCTTATCAGCGTGAAAAGCAGCGGTGAAATCCGTGCGACGAATTCGTTCACCCTCACCACGCCGCGCGTTCGATACGGTCAGATGCAGATCATCTACCTCGTGCCCGAGGGCACGACCGTAAAGCCGGGCGACGTCATCATCCGGTTCGCAACTACCGACGTCGACAAGACGATCTCCGACAAGGAAGCAGAGCTCAGTATCAACCAATCCGACCTGGATAAATTCAAGGCAGACAAAGAGCTGCGCCTTGCAGACCTTGAAGGAGGCCTCCGGAACGCCGAACTCTCCTACGAACAGGCGAAACTTCAGGTGGAGAAAATGAAATTCGAGGCGGATGTCCAGCGTAAGGAAACGGAAATTAATCTCGAGCGTAATCGTATCGCCTTCGAACAGGCAAAGCGAAAAGTGGAATCGCAAGGTGTCGTCGATAAGTCCGAAGAACGTAAACTGACGCTCAAAGTGCAACAGACACAAAACGATTTGAACCGCGCAAAAGCGGACAAGGAACAGTACACGCTTAAGGCGACGATGGGCGGACTCGCGGTATACGAGAACAACTGGAGTACGGGGAGGAAAATAGCGGTCGGTGATTCGCCCTGGGGCGGCATGGCGCTCGTCAGCCTGCCCGATTTATCGAAGATGCAATCCGTGACGAACGTCAACGAAGTCGACGTAAGCAAGGCTAAGAAAGGGCAGACGGTAAAGATAAAGCTCGATGCATTCCCGGACAGGCAATTCAACGGCGCCGTCGCGTCGGTCGGCACGATCGGGCAACAGCGTGACCAGTCCAACACCAAGACATTCGAGGTTGTGGTCGACATCGACGGCACCGACCCCATCTTGAAACCCGGAATGACGACGAGTAACGAAATCGTGATTTCCTCGATCCCGGATACCTTGTTTGTCCCGATCGAAGCCGTGTTCGAGAAGGACGGCAAAACTATCGTCTACAAAAACTCCCGCGCGCAGGAAGTGACTCTCGGCGCGAAGAATGGTAATTTTGTCGTCGTCTCCGGTGGGTTACAGGTGGGAGACAAGATTGCGCTTCGCGATCCGACGTTGGCCACCTCCCAGGCTTCCCCGGCCGGCCAGGAGAAAAAACTGTGAACGTGGACGAAAGCATACGCATCGGGATGACGGGCATTCTCGTGCACCGCATCCGGTCGGTCCTTACTGCCCTCGGAATCATCTTCGGCGTTGCGGCAGTGATTGCGATGCTGTCGATCGGCGAGGGGGCGCGCCTTGAGGCGCTCGAGCAAATCCGGTTGATGGGTGTCAACAACATCATCATCAAAACCAAGGAGCTCACCACCCAGGCGTTCGAAAAGGCGAAAGCAAATTTCTCCCCAGGGCTTACGGCGATGGATGGAGAGGCGATAACGCAGGTGTGCCCGGGGATCGAGACCGTCGTTCCTCACTGGGAGAAGGTCACGACGGCGCTGCACAACGCGGAGAAACTGGAAGTAAAAGTCATCGGTACGACCCCCGGGTTTCTTTCAGCGTACGGGTATGAATTATCGACGGGCCGTTTCTTCGACGAGTCGAATCTCCAGGAGCAGGCGAACGTTTGTGTGCTTGGCGGGGATGTCAAGGAAAAGCTCTTCCATTTCGAACAGTCCGTCGGGCAAGCCGTCAAGATCGATGACCAGTGGTTTACCGTCATCGGCGTCATGACCCGCCAGCTATCGCCGAGCAAAAAGGTGGAGAATCTGGAAGTGCGCAATCTCAATGTGGATGTTTACATTCCTCTGACGACTGCGCAATACAAAATGGTGCGGTATAAAACTGCCCCCGGCAATACCAGTGTGCGGTTTATGGGGGGAGGAGTCAGCGTATCGGGGGGCAAGAATCCCCGCCCGAAAATGGAACTGGATCAGCTCACGGTTAAGCTTACCTCCGAAGCCCGGATCGACGAGTTTAGCGACATTGTCGGACGCATCCTCGCGCGGCGTCATTTCGGTGTGAACGATTACGAGGTTGTCGTCCCCGAAGCGCTTGTCCGGCAGAGTCAGAAAACGCAACAGATCTTCAACGTGGTAATGGGCGCGATCGCAAGCATTTCGCTGCTCGTCGGCGGCATCGGCATCATGAATATCATGCTTGCATCGGTGCTTGAACGAACGAAGGAAATCGGGATACGGCGCGCCGTCGGCGCAACGCGTGCCGACGTGCTTGGGCAGTTCCTGTTCGAGGCGTTGTTCATCAGCGTGGTCGGCGGAGTTGTCGGCATCGCGATTGGCTGGCTCCTCACGAGCGCAATCACACTCTACGCGGGCTGGCGGACGGTCGTTTCATTCCCCGCCGTCATTCTGGCGTTCACGGTCTCCGCCGCGGTAGGAATTGCATTCGGGTATTACCCGGCCAAGAAGGCAGCGTCCCAGAATCCGATTGAGTCGCTTCACTATGAATAGCCGTCGTTATAGAGCGAAACGATTCCCGATGGAAAATCCTAATTTCGAATATCGAAATGCTAAACAAA
>DASYTP010000316.1:0-3097 GCA_036002145.1 Bacteroidota bacterium
GAGTAAAGGGTCCAGCAGCACAACAGCGTCATCATCTCCCGGTAGTTCATGTGCAACGATTCCGACAGGTTCATGCCGAGTGCCCGCTGCGTGAACCAGTCGTTCGTTTCAACCGTGACAAACGTGAATAGAACAGCGCACCAGGCGGCGTGGAGTATTGCCCGGAGAGCTGGGATCTCGCGATAGACGTGGCGGTTGAGCAAAACTGCGCTCATACCGGCTGCCGCTGCAAGCGACAGATAAGTGAGAGCGCGATAATTCAGCAACAATGTGAATTGTTCCGGCTTATCAAAACTGAACGCACCGGAGGTATCGGCGAGTTTTATGAGCGCGATTCCAAGAAGCCCTGCAGCTGCAATGTAGACATACCGCATGTTCCATCGAACACTGCACCAGACTAACCCGACAGCCTCGATCGACCAGAATATCACCGTTGTGAAACCGGAGTACTGGATCCAAGTCGCCGCAGCAAGCAAGATGATGGCGGTGAGCACATTCTGGCCAACCAGGGTCGCGTCTTCGGATGGCCTGCGCATCATCAGGATGACGTGAAGGAGATAGGCAAGACAGATGAGCAGCGTCGTTAATCCCATCCAGTCGTGGTGCATGCGATTCACGACGTCGTACATGAATCCGTAATAGCAGGATACGTTGAGGATGCCGGTTAGCTGTCGTAATTGACTTTGAACGGCGATACCTCTTGCGGTGCGGATGACGTCGGAGAAGAAAAATAATGCCCAAAAGGCCGAGAGGAAAAACACGGTTAATGCCAGCGTATCGTCGGCATAGTACTGATCGTACCAGGCGTAGAACACGAGATATGTTCCCCCCAGCGTGAGCGCCTCAAGGATGGCCCACGCAGGCTTTCTGAATGCAACGGCAATCAGTCCGGCTTCGAGCAGTCCGATGTAGGTGAACAGCCCCGCTTCGTTGGCGTGTCCAGTGCTGAGGAGAAACGGCGTGAGAAACCCGCCGGCCCAGGCGAGGAGCGATATTGCCAGTGAATCATACTTGAACGCGAATCCAATAGCCGTGACGGTGACTGCGCCCATCATGCCGAAGGCGACGGCCTGCGAAACGAGGTGATAGAAATTGAACGAAGCATACACGGTAAGATAGAGGATTGCTATGCCGGCGCCGAATAATCCTTGTGCGAAAATCTGAAATCCTTTTCGATGCGTGCGTACGGCGGTGAACAGAACTGCGATGCCTGCAACAAATCCGAGAACGACGCGCATGGTCTCGGTGATCCAGTTGTTATCGAACGCATACTTCAGGAAGAATCCCACGCCGATGACGAGCGCAAGCGCGCCGATGCGGTTGAGGAGTTTCCCTCCGACGAATGCTTCGAATTCCTCTCTCGTTCGGGAAGGTGCCTTTTCGGGAAGATGCGGTCTGGCCTGTTCGGGCACGATCGGATATGGAGTGGAGGGGGCGCCCGGAAGTGGAGATGGCGTCAGCGGCACAGGAGGTGATGTGGGTGAGGCGACGGGCGCCGGCGGAGCGGCCGGGGCAGCTTCAGCCACCGACGGGATTTGTGCCAGCCTCTTCCGAAGGTTGCGCAATTCCCATTCCAACTCGCGAATCTTTTCGGCTAGTGCCGACACTCTCGTGAACAGCACAATGAGGACGACGAAGGAGGCCAACACGAGCATGGTGAGAAAACCTATCATAGATCACTCATTTGGCACCGATCGCATTCGCTTGATTTCACCGCGGCGTTTTTTCTCGTCAAGCCGTTTCTGCTTTCCCGCTTCAGGCACTTTGGTCTTAACCCGCTTCTTTTTTGGCTTCAATGCCGCCTCGAGGATTTCAACAAGGCGCTTAACGGCAACCACCCTGTTCCGCCACTGGCTGCGTGAACCCTGCACAACAATCCTCAGCATGCCATGACTGTCAAGACGGGACTGCAGTTCTGAAAGGAGCCTCTTGCGCTGATGATCTGACAAACTTGCCGAGTGTTCGACGTCGAAGAGCAATTCAACGCGCGTCTCGACTTTGTTGACATTCTGTCCACCCTTGCCCCCGCTTCGTGCAAAATGGAATTCTATCTCCGAAAGGGGCAGGTGTAAATGGTTGGTGATTTTGATAGGGTCTTGCATAACCGGCAGACCAATATAGCGACATTGCAGCAAAGGCACAAAGCAGGTGGTTCCTGCCTGCGACCCCGGAAAGAGTTTTGCGTGATCGTCGTCCCCCATCCCCAACATCGCCGACTGCCGATTGCGGCCCATCAAATCCAGGTCGCTCCTGACGGAGCTGCTTTCTTATTTGTTGAACTTGTCTACAAACAGGTCGTCCCTCCGGGACTTCGAAAGACATATCCGCATTTGTTCGGTCGGCGATGAATAGGTTGGACCAATTGCCCCGCTCACATAATTTCTTCTAAATCTGTTTCCCCTTCGTGCCAGTGCTTCATCAAACCGGGGCCGTATCATCCGCTCTGGAAGAGCGGAACTGTTTGTAGAATCTACTTCGCATGGTGATAGGCGGCATTCAGCGAGAGAAAACGGCTCCTCAAAGGGCTGGTTTTGCAATTTTATAATTCAATGTGTAAGTTAAGACAACCCTTACTTTCCTGTGAGCGCGGGAGAGTCGGGGTGAGGTGTTTTTGGCCGGGCAGATGAAGCCAGGGAGATTGCGGATGGTGGATTGTCGATTTCGGATTGTTGAAGCGGGACGCATTTCAGAATGTCCGGAGGCAAGAAGAGCTCCTTATGGAGGCTCCTGAGAGAGGGAATTTAGACGGCGTGGAAAAGATCAAAGAAAAAATATTTGGAACGAAAGAGTTCGGGGAACTGTCGCAACAGGCGGGAGCGTTGCGGACCGGGCGGTCGCTGACCATCAGCGGAATCGCGGGATCGCTGCTGGCGTATGTTGCGGTGTGCGTGTTCCAGGAACGGCGGTCGCAGGTTTTACTTCTGACATCCGATGAAGATAAAGCAGAGAAACTGCGGGATGATTGCGCGCTACTTGCGGGAGGATCCCACGTTCTCCTATTTGGAACGCCTCCGGTCCGGCAAGCGCAGGCATTCGATATGACTTCCTCGATTGCGCAAATCGAGACGTTGAAGGCTCTCAGCTCCGGAGACACACT
>DASYTP010000317.1:0-8536 GCA_036002145.1 Bacteroidota bacterium
TGACCTTGAAGTCCCGACAGCTCCGGATGGCTGATCTGATGTCGGAGGAAGGCCCGACAACCGGAAAGACGGGCGGGAAAACACCGGAAGCGACGACCGGAGGCTTGCTCCCGGGGATCGATATCAACACCAGCCTCACAGTCGGGAAACTCGTGACCGAGAAGTTTACGTTCGAGAACGTACGCGGAGCCGCCACTGTCGCCGGCGGCGTGGTTCAGCTGAAAGATATGTCGTTGGATGTGTTCGGTGGAAAAGTGAAAACAAAGGGGACTCTTGACCTGCGAGATCCGAAGAAGAGTCCGTTTGATCTCGACCTGGATATCAAAGGAGTGGAGTCGAACCCTCTGCTCTCCCAGTTTACCTCGTTCGGACAGTATCTCTTCGGGAAATTTTCAACAAACACGCGCCTCAAAGGCGATTTGAACGATACCCTCGGGCTCAATGCTCAAACGCTCTTCGGCGAGGGCACGGTGGATATCTCAAGCGGGAAGTTGATCGGTTTTCCGCTGACGCAGAAACTTGCCGATGTTACAAGCCTCACGGAGTTGCGCGAGGTGAACTTCAAAGATTGGACGAACGCATTCTCGGTATCCGACGGCAGGCTGAACATTAAAGATCTCAAAGTACAGGCCGGGACGATCGATTTTCTCCTCGGCGGCTCGCAGGGCCTGGATGGCGCGATGGACTACAGCCTGACGGTGAAACTGCCCCCGGATGTTTCAGATCGGATCAAACTCGGCGGTGCTGCGGATCAGCTTCTGCAATTCTTCAAGGATAGCAATGGCAGGATTAACCTGACGTTTGACGTCTCAGGAACAGCCACTAGCCCCACCCTGGCATTGAACGCAAAGGCCCAGGAGAACGCCGCGAAGTCGGCCCTGCAGGGAAAGACAGACGAAGCGAAAAAGAAGCTGGAAGATGAGTTGAAGAAAAAAGCGGAAGAGGGTTTGAAGAAATTGTTCAAACGGCCATAACGGATAACGGTTGAAATAATCATGGAACATTCAGGCGGTACATTCAAACACGTTGGAAGCAAGAAGGCACCAGGCGTTACCAGTCGTGACGCAAATGTCCTTCTCCACACCGTCTTGAGACTCAGAAATCATCGCGGCATCTGCAAAAAAGGAGTCTACAGGTTCAAATCATTCAAGGAAGCTAACGATTGGATGCTACACCAACTGGCGGAGAGTACGCTCGCGTCCCGACCCTAGAGGATATTGTTGAATTATGTCGTCATCTTAACCAATCCGGCGCTAGATATGTCGTGATCGGAGGGTTCGCGATGATACATCACGGCTTTGTTCGCACAACAGCGGATATTGATTTGCTTGTCGACTCCGAAGAATCGAACATCGCTAAAGTGAAACAGGGCCTCATGCATCTCCCCGACAAAGCGGCACAAGAGGTTGATAACGGGGATGTTCGAGAATATGCGGTGGTGAGAATAGGCGATGAAATTGTCATCGACTTGCTTTCAAGGGCGTGTGACGTGACCTTCGATGACGCGAAAGATCACATTGAATTTGAGTTCATTGACGGTGTCGGAATTCCTTACGTTTCGGCCGAGGTGCTACTTAAAACGAAACAGGGACTTCGTGCGCAGGACGTCCAGGATCGAACCTATCTTGAGGAGCTGCTGAAGAAGATAAGATCCCAGCAACGGGAGAAATGAATATCGTCAAGCCAAGGCAGTCTCTCGGTCAAAACTTTCTTATTGACGATAACATCGCAAGAAATATCATTCGCGAACTGCATCTTTCCCCTGATGATGTTGTTATTGAAATCGGGCCGGGGCACGGTGCGCTGACGCGGCATCTTGCCGGGCAAACCCGCCATCTCGTCGCGATGGAAATCGATGGACGCGTTATCGGTGAGCTGAAGACGGAGTTTTCATCGCAGGGCGTTGAAATCCTGCATCAGGATTTTCTGGAGGCGGATTTACAAGCTCTCTCATCGCACTATCGCCGGCGAATTCGAATTGTGGGAAATATTCCGTACCATTTGACCAGCCCGATACTCTTCAAGGTGTTCGAAGAGTCTCGTGCCGTTCAGGATATCACGATGATGGTACAACGAGAAGTCGCGCAGCGGATCGTCGCCGGCCCGGGATCGAAAGCATATGGAATTCTATCGGTTGTGTCGCGATTATATGGTGAACCGAAACAATTGTTCCGCGTAACCCCGCATTGTTTTTATCCGAAGCCGAAGGTAACGTCAACAGTTGTACAATTGACACTCCATGACGGCTTGCATCGGGATATCGACGTCGAACTGTTCCGGAATATAGTGCGGACAACCTTTGGCAAACGACGCAAGACACTGCGGAACGGCCTGAAGTATCTTCCCTACGACGAGGATGTTGTGGAACGGATCATTTCAGAAACCACGATTGATCTCGATCAACGTCCGGAAGAGCTTACTGTCGAGAATTTCATCGGTTTGACAAAAGAGATTCAACAAATTGTAACATGACGCAGAACGCCAGAGATATCGACCAGACAATTGTCACCGAAGATGCAATCATCATTCCCCGTAAGCGGGGAGTGAAAACCATCGAAGTGGATGATGAGCTGATGCAGGACATTCGCGAGCTCGTGCGTGACAAAGCCGGCCCCCTGCTGCTCAACATTGTCGCCGACTTGCACGCGGCGGACATCGGCGATATCATCAACCGGCTTGAGCCCGCCGAGCAGCACTATGTCTTCGACCTTCTCGACGCGGAAACCGGAAGCGCCGTACTCCTCGAGCTTGACCCAGCTGTGCGGGAGTCGCTCCTCGAAACGATACCGTCGGAAAAGATCACGACATATATCGGCCTGCTTGCCTCCGACGACGCCGCAGACCTTATCGCCGAGCTCCCGCCGCATGTGGCGGAAAAAGTGCTCCGTGCGATGCCCGCCAAGGAATCGACGGAGGTCAAGGAGCTCATGCAATATGGGCCCAAGACCGCCGGTGGCATCATGGGGACGGAATTTGTGGCCGTTCAGATGAACGACACCGTCGCCCAGGCGATCAAGGCTGTCCGGACCATGGCAAAACGCAACATGGTGATTTACACCGTCTACGTGGTGGATGAAGAGGGCTTATTGGTTGGAGTACTCCCCCTTCAATCGCTCGTGCTGCATCCACCGAACCGGCGTGTGTACAAGCTCATGGAATCGGACGCAAAGAGCGTGAATGCAGACATCGACCAGGAGGAAGTGGCAGCGATGTTCCGGAAGTACGATTTGATCGCGCTCCCCGTCGTCGATAAAAAGGGGAAGCTTGTCGGACGGATAACCATCGACGATATCGTCGACGTCATTGAGGAAGAGCACAGCGAGGACGTCGCGCGCATGGTCGGATCGGATGCGGAAGAATTGGAGAAGCGCTCCCCCTACCAGATAGCTCTCCTCCGGCTCCCCTGGGTACTTACGACTCTTGCAATAGAATTCGGCGCCGGTATCGTGATCCATTTTTTTGACGAAACGTTGAGTCGCGTGATTTTGCTGGCTTCCTTCATGCCGATCATTTCCGCAATTTCCGGCAATACCGGGTTGCAGTCCGCCGCGATCATCGTACGGGCGATGTCGACCGGTCACGTCACTCTCGATCACTGGTGGCATCCGGTGTGGAGGCAGATTCAAACCAGCCTGATGATCGGCGGCGCTTGCGGTATCGCGCTTGGAGTGGTCGGTGCTCTTTGGCAGGGACGCTGGCAATTCGGGCTCGTCGTAGGGATATCGATGTTCATCTCGGTCAATATCTCCGGCGTCGTGGGCACAACCGTGCCGATGATATCCAAGAAGCTCGGATTTGACCCGGCCCTGACTGCCGGGCCATTCGAGACAGCCTTTCAGGACGTCGTTGGTATCACGATATTCCTCTCTCTCGCGACTCTTCTCCTTCAGTGGATTTCGTAGGAAGCGTATCGATCCGTAACATGCGAAACCTCCTTCGCGCCCTTCGCCCCGTCGATGTCGTCATCATTGTATTTGCATTCATCCTCTCACTCATCATTCTCCTCTTCGCCGGTCCGAACCGGGAGATGACGGTCCTTCTGGCGGTGAACGCGTCGGCAAGCGTCGCCGTGATGTGGCTTGCCCGCTCCGTCGTCGTCAATGGCAACAAGATCCTGCGTCCTCTGTATAATTGGTACCCCGTCCCCGTTGTCTTCCTGGTGTTCAAAGAAGTCTACGTCATGATGCAGGCGATGCCGCGCGGCGACTGGGATGAAGTTCTCATTGCGCTGGACCGCGCCATCTTCGGCGTGGATCCGACGGTATGGCTGGGACAATTCTCCAATCCGCTGCTGACGGAGCTGCTCCAGATCGCCTACGTCAGCTACTATTTCATCATGATTGCAGTAGGCGTGGAAGTACTCATGTCCGGGGATCAAAAGAAGTTCTCGTATGTCCTCTTTGCCATTATGCTCGGGTTTTTTCTTTCCTACTTCGGCTACATTGCGTTTCCAGCCGTGGGGCCGCGCTTCACGCTGCACAACTTCGGATCGCTTGAGACAGAACTTCCGGGGTTGGTCCTCACCGCTCCGATCCGGGACTTCCTGAACGCGGGCGAGTCAATACCGAAGGGGGCGGTCAATGCCCTGGCACTTGCCCAGCGCGACGCGTTCCCGAGCGGCCACACCCAAATGACGCTCATTTCATTATACCTTGCGAGTCACTACCGGCTGCGCTCCCGCTACGTTCTTCATGTCTGCGGCATTCTCCTGATTATCAGCACGGTCTATCTGAGATATCACTACGTCATCGACGTCGTTGCGGGGGTTTTGTTTGCAGGACTCACGCTCTGGATATCGCCGAGGCTCTTTGCGTGGTGGGAAGGATTTCGGGCGGGATTCAACGCGAGGATCGCAGAGCGTTAGGCGGCACACGCGTCGGTGCTGAGCTGATTTGAATTGTAACCCTTCAACATAGAGTCGTCCCGCTGGAGGCGGGACGAAGAACCGCAGCGCGATTGGCATTTGCTAAAATCTCTGCGGTACTGGTATGTTAGAAAGTGAAGATGCGAAGTCCCCTCCTCCGGAGGGGTGTCGACGGAGTCGACGGGGTGAGTTGCGGAGGTTAGCATTTCCCGCCATACAAATCTTTCACATTCAACATGCGGACGGCTCTCAACACACCCCTGTAGTCCCCCCTCGAGAGGGGACGTTTTTGCAATCCCACCTCCGTAATTCCCAGCTTATGCACACTCTCCTATGAAACTGATACAGTACCCGCCCGTCGGTCTTGCCCTAAGTTCGATTTGTTGTCGTAATTTGATGCCTAAAATTTTGGGTCGCTCCAATGACGCAGCGCATTCGTAATAAGAAAGAATGAATTAAGTAAAATAACTATGACGATGTATACAAATGCAATTGGATTTTTCTTCCTTCTGAGATACTCCCATTTCTTGGAATAGCCGTTTGTTAATCAAGGCATTCGTCTCAAGTCCGCTCTCATGCTTAAGTTCTGTCTCTCGATAAAGGACGTGCTGCAATGCTTTTTCCGCCCGTCGTTCCTCTTGCATTTGAAATCGACTTTTCGTATCATTATCAAACCACGATGTAGAAACCATAGCAGAGGACCGCATGATGCCGACTCGATGCCCTCGATCATGTTCTTCGACGTCACGGTATCCCCACCTTCAGGGCAGAACCCTCCTGTCTGATCTGTCCCCTCATCACCGGTGACACGCTGTCATGCCCTCCGTCTTCAAATTAGTATTCGCCCTTGTATTCACCACGATCATTTCAGCGCTGATAGTGATCTGTGCACTGTTCGATCATACGGGAACAAGTTTCCACAGACTTACAAAGGTGTTTGCCCATACACTCCTGAGAGTTTGCGGGGTGAAGATCACGGTCGCCGGAGTGGACAAGATCCCGTTCGATCGGAGTTATGTCTACGTTTCAAACCATGCCAGCTATTTCGATATTCCGGCTGTCATTGCCGCCATTCCCGATCGGTTGCACATCGTGTATAAGAAGGAACTCGAAAGAATCCCGATCTTCGGATGGGGACTGAAATACGGCAGGACGTACATCGGCATTGACCGCGGGAGGGGCCTCGACGCCGCCCAAAGCCTGGAGGATGCCGCAACGAGAATCCGTAACGGCGCATCGGTGTTGATGTTTGCAGAAGGGACCCGCTCGCAGAACGGCATGCTGCAGCCGTTCAAGCGCGGCCCCTTCAATCTTGCCATGAAGGCAGGTGCGCCTGTCGTGCCGGTGGCGATTCATGGGAGCTACGGCGTCCTCCCGCGTAACTCGTGGCGCATTCGTACCGGAACGATATCTCTCACCCTTGGCGAGCCCATCACCCCGATGCAGGCGAACGGCAGAGAGAGCGAGATAGCGTTGCGTGATGAAGCCCATTCGGTCATTCAACGAAATTTACAACAGGTCTAACGTATGGCTGTGACCGTCCAAGACGTTGAGCATGTGGCGAAGCTGGCCCGCCTCGAATTCAGCGCGGGCGAAAAAGAAAAGCTCACCCATCATCTCAACGAGATTCTTGCGTACATGGAAAAACTCAACGAGCTCGACACGACAGGCGTGAAGCCCCTTTCGCACGTTATTGATCTGCAGAACGTGATGCGTGAAGACGTCGTGCAGCCATCCCTTCCGCGGGAGGAGGTGCTGATGAACGCGCCGGAAAAGACTGAGAAATTTTTCAAAGTGCCCAAAGTCATCGGCTGAGAGGAATGAATTGAATATCGTCGCGATAATCCCCGCCCGGTACGGTTCGACAAGATTACCGGCAAAACCGCTCGTCGACCTCTGCGGTAAGCCGATGATTCAACATGTTGCAGAGCGAACGCAGAGGGCAAAGTTGATTCATCGTGTAATCGTTGCCACGGATGACGCGAGAATCGTCTCGGCGGTCCGGGAGTTTGGCGGAGAAGTAATGATAACTCCTTCCGACATCCGGACCGGAAGCGATCGTGTCGCATTCGTTGCCCGGCACCTTCCCGACGCCGACATTGTGGTGAATGTTCAGGGGGACGAGCCGTTGATCGTACCGCAGTCGATAGATGCGGCTGTAAAGCCACTTCTCAACAATGATGCCATTTACGCTGCGACTCTGGTGAAGAAGATTACAATGCCAGAGGAATTGATAAACCCGAATGTGGTCAAGGCGGTGCTTGATAACGAAGGGTTTGCAGTCTATTTTTCCCGGTCGCCTGTTCCGTATTTACGTGATGGAGAAGAGATGGGGAAGTGGCATACCCGGCACACCTATTATAAGCATCTTGGGTTGTATGCGTTTCGGAGAGAATTTCTCCTGAAGTTCTCATCATGGGGAGAGTCGGCACTTGAGTGCGCCGAGAAGCTTGAACAGCTTCGTATCATCGAGAACGGGTTCAGGATCAAGGCAACGGTTACAGAATTCGACAGCATTCCGGTTGATACCGCCCCGGATGCCGAGCGGGTCCGGCGGCTCCTTGAAGAGAAAGGCGTTGAAGCGGCGTCATGAGCGATGCAGGCGAACAGGTGTTCTGGAAATGGCTTCGCTCAACGTTCGGCCGTGGCCTCGCCGTCATCGTTCCGATCGTGATTACGTTCCTGGTGCTGAACGTCCTTTTCAGCGCCGTCGATGGAATCATTTCGCCGATCTTCGATCACGTCTTCAGCGAGCATATCCCCGGATTGGGGTTCATGACCATGATTGTGCTGATCATGATCGTAGGGTTCCTTTCGCGCAACCTTGTCGGGAGGACCCTCGGGCGGGTGTTTGAGCGATTGATCTTTTCGATTCCGCTTGCGAGGAATATCTACAGCACTATGAAAGACCTCATGCAAATCGGCGGCAAGGGGAAATCGTTCCGGCAGGTCGTCCTTGTCGAGTACCCGAGGCAGGGGGTGTGGACGATCGGATTTGCAACGAATGAGATGTCTGTCCGCCACTCGGCAGGGTCGGAAGAAATGGTCAGTATATACATTCTGAACCCCCCGAATCCGACGTCGGGAGTTCTGGTTCTCGTTCCACGGCAACATGTCCAAGTGCTCGACATGTCGGTCGAGGATGGGCTCAAGCTTGTTCTTTCCGGCGGCATTGTGACGACGGGGATTATAGCGGTGAAGTAATGGATTTGGAGTCTGAATAAGTTCACTTAAGGACTATCGTGGCAAAAAACAAAGTAAAATACATCTTCATCACCGGCGGTGTGATATCATCTCTCGGGAAGGGGATCGCTGCGGCATCGATCGGATTGCTTCTCAAGTCGCGCGGTTTGAGAGTGACAATCCAGAAGTTCGACCCTTATCTGAATGTCGACCCGGGTACCATGAACCCGTTCCAGCACGGAGAAGTTTACGTCACCGATGATGGAGCAGAAGCCGACCTTGATCTCGGGCATTACGAGCGATTCCTCGACGTCAACATGACAAGAAATAACAATGCGACAACCGGTCAAATTTATTTCGAAGTCATTTCCAAGGAACGACGGGGTGATTATCTCGGCGCCACCGTCCAGGTGATTCCCCACATCACCGATGAAATCAAGCGGAGATTTGAGGCGCTGGCGAAGACGGGTGAGTATGATATTGTGATTA
>DASYTP010000318.1:0-6279 GCA_036002145.1 Bacteroidota bacterium
GTGTGAAGCCCTTGGAACTGTCTTGGCAAATGAAGAGGTCGAGGAATGGACGGAGAAAGGCTACTCGGTTGAGCGACGACCAATGCGGCAATGGATGATGCGCATTACCGCGTACGCGGAGCGATTGCTCGAAGACAGCAAGGAACTCGACTGGCCCGCTTCGACCGTCGAACAGCAGCGCAATTGGATCGGGCGTTCGGAAGGGGCGGACATCGAGTTCACGGTCAAAGGTTTGTCGGCGTCAATTCGTGTATTTACGACCCGCCCGGACACGCTCTTCGGTGCCACCTACATCGTGCTCGCCCCCGAGCATCCGCTTGTCATGGAAGTTGTCACAGTTGAAAACCGCACGGCGGTGGAGAAGTATCGCGCCGGGGCGAGACGGAAAAGCGAACTTGAGCGCGGTGCGGAGAAGGACAAATCGGGCGTGTTCACAGGCGCGTACGCAATCAACCCGGCTACGCGTAAAGAAATCCCCATCTGGGTGGCGGACTACGTGCTGATGGGGTACGGCTACGGAGCTATCATGGCGGTTCCCGCTCACGATGAGCGCGATTGGGCCTTTGCGAAAAAATTCCAACTGCCGATTGTGGAGGTGGTAAAAAGCCCGCACGACGTGAATGAACAATTCTATGTGAGTAAAGAAAGCCCTTGCGTGGCTTCGGATAACGGCGAGGTGAGTCTCAACGGCCTCGCATATACTGAAGCATTTGAGAAAATCGTTTCCTGGCTGCAAGGGAGGCAGATCGGCAGGAAGACCGTCAACTATAAGCTGCGCGACTGGCTGTTCTCGCGCCAGCGATACTGGGGCGAGCCGATCCCGATCATCCATCTGGAGGATGGCACACTGAAGCCGCTGGCGGAGAGTGAGCTTCCGCTGTTGCTCCCGGAGCTTAAGAAATTTCAGCCGAGTGGAACTACCGAATCTCCGCTGGCTCTCGCTACCGACTGGGTGAACGTTGTCGACAGCGAAACCGGACTCACGGGACGGCGAGAGACAAACACAATGCCTCAATGGGCGGGTTCGTGCTGGTACTACCTTCGGTACATCGATGCACATAATGCTCAGGAATTCTGTACCCGTGAGAAGGAGCGTTACTGGATGCCCGTTGATCTGTATATCGGCGGAGCGGAACACGCCGTTTTGCACCTGATGTACTCGCGATTCTGGCATAAGGTCCTGTACGACCTGGGCTATGTGAGCACGAAGGAACCGTTCACGAAGTTGCGACATCAGGGCACAATTCTTGGAGAAGACTCGCGCAAGATGTCGAAGTCTCGGGGCAACGTGGTGAATCCGGATGATGTCGTGAGGGAATACGGGGCCGACTCGGTCCGCTTGTTCGAGATGTTCATGGGGCCGCTGGAGGAAACGAAGCCCTGGTCGACCCGCGGCGTCGAAGGTGTTCACCGTTTCCTCAATCGCGCGTGGAGAATGATCGTCGATGAACAAGGCGAGCCACATTCCTCCATCAACGACGTGCCGATGACGCCGGATCAGGAGCGGATACTTCACCAGACGATGAAGAAAGTCACGGAAGATATCGAGACCTTGAATTTCAACACTGCGATTTCGCAGATGATGATCTTCGTCAATGAATTTCTCAATCTTGAAGTCAAACCCCGTGCCGCGATGGAGACGTTCGTTCTTTTGCTTTCGCCGTTTGCGCCTCACGTTGGTGAAGAACTCTGGTCGAAGCTTGGCCGCACACAGTCCATTTCCCATGCGCGCTGGCCTCACTATGAGGAATCCAAAATCAGAATTGATACGGTGGAAATGGTGGTGCAGGTGAACGGCAAAGTGCGGGCCAAGTTTTCGGTCGCGCTGAACATCGACGATGAGCTCCTGAAAAAGATGGCCCTTGATCACGAAGCCGTAAAGAAGTATGTCGACGGTAAGAAAGTCGAAAAAGTTGTGATTGTGAAGAACAAGCTTGTCAGCGTTGTCGTCCGTTGAGGCCCATGGCAAAGATTTCTGCCGTTGTGATCACGTTCAACGAAGAGCGAAACATTGAGCGCTGCCTGAAGAGCCTCCGCTGGGTGGACGAGATCATCGTCGTTGATTCCTTTAGCACCGATCGCACAATAGTGCTCGCGAAATCATGTGCAGACAATATTCTCATCCTCCAGCACGTCTACGACGGGGACATTCCCCAGCGTGAACGGGGCTTTGCCGTCGCGGGGGGGGAATGGTTACTGTACGTCGATGCAGATGAGGAAGTCTCGGAGGAATTGCAACACGAGATCCTTGAGGTGATCAACGATCCAGTTGCGGAAAAGGGCTACTTCATTCCACGTAAGGTGTCGATCCTCGGGCGGTGGATCATGCATGGTGGATGGCATCCTGACCGGTCATTCCGTCTTTTCAGAAAAAGTGCATACGTTGCGGTCCCCGCAGAGGTGCACGGCGGGTTCGAAGTGCGTGGAGCTACGGGGAGACTCAGCGGTGAACTCTATCATTATACCTACTCATCCCTCGAAGAATATCTTCGCAAAATGAACATCTATACTTCACTCCAGGTTTCGAACAAGCTGCGCGAAGACCCTCGAAGAGGCGCCGGCATTCGTAAAGTCGTTCTCAGCCCGCCTGCGCATTTCATTAAGAAGTTTTTCTTCCAGCAGGGATACAAGGATGGCATCCTGGGATTCATCCTTGCAATATTCGGCAGCCTCTATACGCTCGCGCTCTATGCCAAGTTATGGGAGTATCAGATGCAGTCCCGTCGCGCCGGTGGAATGCTTCCTCCCGTCACGAATCTCGATCTCGTTGAACACCGGCGCCGCTTGCCATGAATGTTGGTGTCTCCGTACTCATACCGGTGTATAACCAGGTGAGAAATCTTGAGCTCGTGCTTACGGGCCTGGAGATGCAGTCTTTCAAGGATTTCGAGGTAGTCGTGGGGGATGACGGCTCGGGCCGGGAAATGAAGGAATTTCTGGGCGGCTATCGTGCGCTGCCCAGAGTGACGCACGTGTGGCATCCCGATGAGGGATTTCGCCGGGGGAAGATCTTGAATGATGCAGCGAAAGCGGCACTGAGCCGGTATCTTGTGTTCATGGACTCGGATTGCATCCCACACCCGCACTTTCTTCGTGATCACTGGGTCTCACACCAAACGAATGTCGTATTGTGCGGGCGACGGGTGGATTTAGGCGAGAGGATTGCACGACAGCTTACTCCTGAAGACATTCGTCGGGGAAGGTACCATCGGTTCACCAAAGAAGTTCTTGGAGATATTCTGAAAGGACAGACGTTCGGCTGGGAGGAAAGCGTCCGACTTCCTCACCCGCTGCTGGGTCGCCTCATCCATTGGAAGGCGACCCGAATCCTCGGAAGCAATTTTTCACTCGATCGCGAACTCTTCGAGCGGGTTAACGGATTCAACGAGGATTATGTCGGTTATGGGTTCGAAGACTCCGACCTCGGGTTCCGCCTGGAGCTCGCAGGCGCGCGCCTCAAGTCGCTCCGCCACATGGCTATTCAATTCCATCTTAACCATCCCCGCGGAGAGACGTCGTCGGAGAACGTCAGGTTATTTGCGGATGCCGTGCGCCGCCGGGATCCGTTATGCAAGAACGGTTTGCGCAAGTTATGAGCTCAATTAAGACTTACCTGCGCGTTCTCAGGTATACGCGGCGTTACTGGAAACATATCGCGGTGTCGACCGTCTGCACCGTGATGTATTCGCTGTTCAGCGGCATCTCGATATACCTGTTTATTCCGCTGCTCGACGTTCTGTTCCACCCCGAAAAGATAGTCGGGGGACAGGCTGCGGACGTATTGAAGATTCCCTTCGGACTCGGAGGAGTCCTCAATCACCTGAAGCAGACATTTGTGGAACTTGTCTTCAGCGGGACCCAGCTCGACGCCCTCTTTCGAATCTGCGTCATCCTCATCTTCGTGTTTATGCTCAAGAATTTCTTCGGGTACATGCAATCGTACTTCATGAATTACGCGGAAGAGGGGGTGATCAAAGACCTGCGGGATGAGCTCTACCGCCACCTTCATGATCTGCCCCTCGGATTTTTCTCCAACGAACGAACCGGCAAGTTGATCTCCCACATCACGAACGATGTGAACGTTATGAACGGCGGTATCAGCGCCTTCTTCGTGACATTGGTCAGGGAACCTCTGTTGATAGCGGTGTTTCTTGCGATGGCTGTGAGTTTAAGCTGGCAGCTCACGATGATTTCCCTGTTGATTTTCCCCTTTGCTCTCTTCATCATCAGCGGTATAGCGCTCCGGCTGCACAAAGAGCGCGGCATTACACAGGATCGTCTGGCCGATATTACGTCCGTCGTACAGGAGACGATCTCGGGCGTAAAGGTCGTGAAAGCTTTCGGCATGGAGGGTTTTGAAAACAAGAAGTTCATGCACCAGACTCACCAGTATTTCACGTCGCTCATAAAGCTGGCGAGGATGCGCGACCTGGCCTCGCCGACAACTGAACTCCTGAGCGTCATCGCCGGCGCGGTGATCATCTGGTATGGAGGAAAACAAATCCTCGTCGAACAAAGCCTGAATGCCAGCGAGTTCATCAGCTTCCTGTTCATCATTTTTCAGATCATGCCTCCCATCAAGGAGCTGACGAGCGTGAATAACCGGATCCAGGAGGCGAGTGCGGCAGGGGAAAGAGTATTTGCCATCCTCGATACACGGCCGTCGATTCGTAACCGCGCGGCAGCCAGGCATCTGCAACACTTCTCGTCATCCGTCGAATTCCGGGATGTTTCTTTTGCCTATGACGGCAGTGAGAGAGTTCTGGCGAATATCAATCTCAACATCAGTCGGGGCGAGGTCGTCGCGATCGTGGGTCCGAGCGGCAGCGGCAAGACGACCCTCGTCGATCTGGTACCCCGTTTCTACGACCCCATCTCGGGTGGCATCTGGATCGATGGCATCGATCTTCGCGACCTCGACGTCCACTCGCTCCGCGAAAAAATCGGCATCGTCACGCAGGAGACGATCCTCTTCAATGATTCGGTAAGAAACAATATTGCGTATGGCCTCGAACATTGCCCGGCTGACCAGATTATCGCCGCGGCGAAAGCCGCCAATGCCCACGATTTCATCATGGCGATGCCGCTGCAATACGACACCGTTATAGGGGAACGCGGCGTAAAACTTTCCGGGGGCGAGCGACAGCGTCTCTCCCTCGCCCGCGCAATTCTCAAGAATCCGCCGATTCTCATCCTCGACGAAGCCACGTCGGCCCTCGATACTGAATCTGAGATACTCGTCCAGGAGGCGATCGACCATCTCATGACCGGCAGGACATCCATCGTGATCGCGCACCGCCTCTCAACGGTTCAGCACGCGCACCGGATAGTCGTTCTCGATCAGGGGCAAATCGTTGAGATGGGGAAGCATGCCGAACTGCTTGCCAATCCGGGCGGTCTCTACAAGAAACTCTATGAGTTGCAGTTTCGACTCTGACCTGATGACCCCGAACGATTCCCAAGAGAATGCCGGAGATATTCTTCCGCGCCGCACGATCTATTGTTTTCTCGTCGTTACTCTCGTGGGGTTGACGTTTTCCATTGCGGTTTCCTCAATCGCGATGGGCGTGGCGATCGGTTTGTTATTGTTTCTTATCCTCAAGAACGGTTGGTCCGGCGTGCTGCGCACGCCGCTGGATCTGTTTTTCCTCGCCTACGTCCTGGCGGAAATTCTCTCGACAATCTTTTCGGTGGAGCCCATCTCATCGCTCGTCAACATGAAGCGACTGCTCCTGATCTCCATTGTCTATTTGGTGCTTCTCAGTATCGATGATGAGGTCAAATTGAAATTCCTCCTTGGCCTGCTCATTTTTGTCCCGACACTCCTCACCGTGCTGGAACTCTTCGCGCTCACATCAATCGGCGGACACTATGTCCGGATGTCCCTTTTTCAATATTATCTTACGGAGGCGGGGATCAAGATGATTATGCTTCTCCTGACACTCCCCTTCGTCATTCATGCGGAGACTCCGATCCGGTGGAAGGTGGCAGCGGGTGTTGCAAGCGGCATTCTCTTCCTGGGGCTTGTCATCACGCAAACGCGGAGCGCTTGGCTTGGATTCATCGGCGGCGTTATCACGCTGGGTATGCTGAGAAATAAGAAGCTGCTGGCGGCGCTTTTGCTCATCATAATCCTTTTCGTGTTTTTCGCCCCGTCCGATTTCAGAGTGCGTGCAGCAAGCATTTTCGATCCAACGCTGACGTCGAACCTTACGCGCATTCATATGATCACAACGGGTTGGCGAATGTTCCTGGACCGACCGTTGTTGGGAACCGGAG